>DATJOU010000069.1:0-11054 GCA_035506775.1 Solirubrobacteraceae bacterium
CGCTACCTCGGCGCGGGCGGCACCTTCCGGCTCGAGCCGCCAAGGCTGCGAACCACCGAGGACCCAGATGAGGAACGGCACGCGACCTGGTTCGAGCTGTTCTTCGATCTGGTATTCGTCGCCGCCATCAGCGAGCTCGCGGCGTCACTCGCGCGCGACCCTCGGATGGCGACGTTTGCGCGCTTCGCCGCCCTGTTCGTCGTCGTGTTGTGGATCTGGATCCTGTACACGCTCTACAGCAATCGTTTCGACACGGACGACCTGATCTTTCGGCTCACGAAGTCGGGCGCGATGCTCGCGATCGCCGCCGTGGCGGTCGAGATTCCGCACGTGATGAGCGGGGAGGGTGGGGCCGTCGGGTTCGCAACGGCGTGTGTCGTCCTGCGCCTGCTCCTGATCGGGCTGTACCTACGGTCGATGAACGACGTTCCGGGCGAGGGTCGCAGGGTGAGCCGGGTCTACATCGCGGGATACGGTGCGACTACCGGCGTGTGGCTGGTGTCGATCTTCGTGCCCGGGCCGCTCCGCTATGCCCTCTGGGGCCTGGCGATGGCCGTCGATCTGGTGATCCCGACTCGTGCGTGGGCGACCCTCAAGGGGCACGCGGTGACGATCTCACATCTCACCGAGCGGTTTGGGACTTTCTTCATCATCGTCCTCGGACAGGCGGTGGTGTCGGTCGTCGCCGGAGTCGCGGGCTTCGAGTTCACCGTCGGCTCGTCGACGGTCGCGGCGATCTGCCTCGTGATAGCGCTATCGATGTGGTGGATCTACTTCGACCTCGCCGACACCTCCGTGGTCGGCCGAGGCGTGCTCGGGCTGGTCTACGTCTACTCTCACTTTCCGCTCCTGGCGGGAGTTGCGGCGTTCGGGGTCGGGACCAAACTCGCCATCACCCAGATGCCCGCGACGGGTCTCACCGCCGCGGCCAGGTGGGCGCTGGCGGGTGGCATGGCGGCGTTCGTCATATCCCTGGCCGTGATTCACCTCGGAGCCGAGTGGACTTCGATGCAGGACCGCACCTTCACGGGGCGCATCCTCCTGGCCGCGTTCGCGCTGACGCTCTCCGCGGTCGGGGGCGGGTTACCACCGGTCGTGTTCGTGGCCCTCCTCGCAAGCGCGATCGTGGGGCAGCTGCTGTTGGAGGCTTTCACCCCGAGGGTCGGCGCCGCCACAGTCGTCGAGCGTTACGGCCGACCAACAGCTCAGGTCGCAGGGTTGCATGAGGTTAGTCGCGATTGAGCACCGCCGCTGCGACGACGCATGACCCCGTCGCGACCCGCGCCCGAAGCAGAAATCGGCGAAGCTCTCGCTCACCGGGAGGGCGGTGCGCCGGGTGGGCAGACTGCGCAGGCAACGTCGTGTCCTGTCCGAACACCTGGACGCAGTGGGGCAATCGGGCACGCTGCGGGACGTATTGCGCATCGCGGGCGCGTTGATGTGCGGCGGGGGTGCCCCGGCACGGCCCTGACGGCGGCGGCTAGGATCGCATCGATGAGCGTGCCGGCCGCGAGCGAAGGGATGACGGCCCCGTGCCTGTTGCGCTGGTGATAGGAGCACGCAACCTCGGCTTCGCGATCATCGAGCGGCTGCTCGCCGACGGCTGGGATGTCGCGGGCGGGGCGGTCTCGGCCGGGACGCTGGATCGCGTAAACGGCGTTGGGGCTCATCCGGTGGAGCTGGACGTCACCGACCAGGCATCGGTACTCGCCGCCCTGGAGGAGGTGGCGGCCCGCTTCGGACGGGTCGACCTGGTCGTGAACGCCGCCTCCCCCTACGCGGGCGGCGGCGCGGGCCCGTTCGGCGGCGGGCCCCTGGCCGACAGCGATCCGGACAGCTTCGAGCGCTGGGCCGCCTCGCCGGCGCGGGGGGCCTACGGAGCCCTCAGCGCCTCGGCGCGCTTCCTCCAGGCGCAGGGCGGACCGGCGACCGTCATCCAGGTCACCGGTGGCTCGTCACAGAGGGCGATGCCCGGACGGGGCCTGTGGGCGGCGGGCGCCTTCGGTGTCCGCGCGCTGACACAGGCGGCTGCCCTCGAGCTGCGCGAGCAGGAAATCCACGTCGCACTGCTGGTCGTCGATGCGGGAATCGACCGCACCGGGGACGGGGACGCACACTCGGCCGACCAGCCGAGTCTCGCCGAGGCGGTGGTGTACCTGGCGAGTCAGAGCCCTCGGGCGATGACCCACGAACTTCAGGTGACACCCGCGCTCGACAACTGGACGCCGTAGGCGGCCACCCCACCGCGGGCTCTCGCACCCCAGCGCGGGGGTCTCCCACGGCCGCTCCCCGCGCGCGTCGCACTCCAGGGACCACGCCCACCACCGAGGGCCGGATTGCACCTTCTCAGTAACTGCGACTGAGTCGCAGAAAAGAGCCTGATTTTCACAGATCGCGTTGTTACGTTCGCGTGGTAGCTCACCTATTCCCGCCAAAAGGAGGAGTCACCATGAAGAAGCTGAGCCGCCGCTCGATCCTCAGGTCCGGTCCTGCGAGGTTGAGCCCACTCGCGAGCGGGGCATCCGAGGAGGTACTGGAGGAGGGCACCAGCCGCAAGGCGTTCCTGCAGGGCACCGCGGGTGCCGCCGCCAGCGCGGCACTCGTTCTCGCGACCCCGAAGGTTGCGGCGGTTGCGCTCGACGGGTCGACCCCGGCGCCCGCCGCTGGGCCGAAGGCGATCGTCACGAGTCCCTCGGGGCGCGCCCCCCGCGAACCGGTCACGGCCTTCGTACGCGATGCAGAGCGCGGAGAGGTGACCGTTCTGTCAGGCACCAATCGCACCACCTACCGCGACCCGGTGCTGGTCAAGCGGATGCTCGACGCGGCCCGCTGACAGGGGCCCGACACAGTCAAAACCTCGAAACCGAAAGGCACAACGACATGTCATCCCACCGCGAGGCGCCGGAGATCAGCAAGGACCCGGTCGCCGACAACACGGACACATACGCATTCGTGAGCCCCGATAAACCGGACACCGTCACGATCATCACCAACTACCTCCCGGCCGAGGCGCCGGCGGGCGGACCCACCTTCTACGAGTTCGGCAACGACGTGGCCTACACGATCCACGTCGACAACAACGGCGACGGCGTGGCCGACATCGAATATCAGTTCACGTTCGAATCGAAGATCGAGAACCAGAACACCTTCCTGTACAACACCGGACCGATCAGATCGTTGACCGACCCGAACTGGAGCAAACGCCAGTTCTACAGGGTCCAACGCCGGGTCGGCGTCAACACGGTGGTGCTGGCCGAAGGGCTCGCGTGCCCACCGTCGAACATCGGGCCGCGCTCCACGCCCAACTACGCAGGGCTCGCAAACGAAGCGATCCATTCGCTCCAGGGCGGTGTGTCGGTGTTCGCGGGGCAGCGCAACGACCCGTTCTTCGTCGACATCGGGTCGATCTTCGACCTCGCCGACCTGCGTCCCTTCCAGAACCTCCACATACTCCCCGAACCCGCGACGGCGGGAACGGACACGCTGGCGACACTCAACGTCCACTCGATCGCGATCCAGGTCCCGATCAAGAGCCTCGTGGCTCCCGGCGCCAACCCGGCCGAAGTGATGAGCCCCAAGTCGGTGCTGGGCATCTGGGGCTCGGCGAGCCGCCGGGCGGTGCGTATCGCCGGTGAGAACGAGGAGCGACTCGAGTCCGGTCCCTACGTCCAGGTCTCCCGGCTCGCCAACCCGCTCGTGAACGAGGTGCTCATCCCGATGGCCCGCAAGGACGCGTGGAACGGCTCAACGCCGAGCCAGGAAAACCAGTTCAAGCAGTACTTCGAACGGCCCGAACTGGCAGCGCTGCTGCCGGTCCTGTACCCGGAAGCGTTTCCCAAGCTGGCAGCCTTCAAAGGCCCCCGCAACGACCTCGTGGCGATCCTCGGCACCGGGATCCCCTCGGGGGTCATCCCGGGGTTCCAGAACGCGAGCAGGAAGGGCGTGTTCGCCGACATGATGCGGCTCAACGTCGCGATTCCGCCGACCAAGGAACCGAACAAGTACGGGATCCTCGGGGGCGACCTCGCGGGCTACCCGAACGGGAGGAGGGTGACCGACGACGCCACCTCGATCTCGCTCCGGGCGGTCGCCGGTGCGACGCTCCCGCTGGTCGAATCGAGCTTCACCCCCGACGGGGCGGCGAACCTGCTCGAACAGGGCCTCGATCCGCTGCCGATCCGGGCGCAGGGAACGTTCCCGTACGTGGGCACGCCCCACAGCGGATTCGACGAGCCCTCGGAAACGAGCTAGAGAGGGGGCCGGCGATGCGCCACGCACACGATCACAGTCACGATCACCACGGGCGCCACGGCGCTCACCACGCGCCGGCCACGGAGAGCTACTCCGCCCGTCCCCACCCGGAGCCCGTGATCCTCGACATCGGCGAGGACATGGGGGCGCTGATCGTCCACACCGGGGCCGACATGCACGGCGTGGAGGTGGAGATCAGCGCCACCGGTCAGGACCACCGGCGGAGCCACAAGGAGGTGCTCGAGCGGGCGATCAACGGTCGTCCCGCGTTCACCGCCGTGTTCGACAAAGTACGCGACGGCAGTTACACGCTCTGGGTCGACGACACCGCACGTGCGCGCGGAGTCGTCGTCCGCGGGGGTGCGGTCGCCGAGCTCGACTGGTCTCGCTGACCGGCCGGTGTCGGAGGCCCTCAGCAGCTCCTCCGTGGGCAGGCCCGTGGGCGGCCGGGTGCGAACCGGCCCACCCCGCGGAGTCTGCACACACACACACACCGGGTCCTAGCCGCTCACCGCCGTCTCGCGCTCGCGCAGGCGCGCACTCCATCGCTCCTCGACCCGCCCGATCCGCCAGTACACGACCGCGGTACCCCAGCAGACCACGAACATGCCCACGATCACGAAGCCGGCCTTGTTGATGTCGAAACTGGCCATGTAGTTCCAGAACCCGCCGTGGAGCCCGCCGAGCTCCATCGGGAGCAGGCCGAGGATCTCGATCGTGGCGATGAAGAAGCAGACGGTGACCGACAGGGCCGTGATCGCGAGGTTGTAGTAGACCTTCCGCACCGGGTTGAAGAACGCCCACGAGTAGGCGAAGTTCATGAACACGCCGTCGATCGTGTCCATCAGGGTCATGCCCGCGGTGAACAGCACCGGCAGGCACAGGATCGCGTACACGGGGAGGTGCTGGGAGGCGAGCAGGGCGGTCGTAGCCAGCAGCGCGACCTCCGTGGCGGTGTCGAAGCCGAGGCCGAAGATGACCCCTACCGGGTACATCTTCCACTCGCTGTCGATGGTCCTCATCCAGCGGCCGAAGAGGCGGAACATCAGGCCGCGATTCTGAAGCTGGCGCTCGAGCTCGGCCTCGTCGAATCTCCCCTTTCGCATCGACCGGAACACCTTGAGGATCCCGGCGAGGATCACGAGGTTCAAGAGCGCGATCAGGTACAGGAACGTGGCCGACGCGATGGTGCCGAAAACCCCTCCGAACTGCTCGAGTGTCGAGTTGCTGTGCGAGACCGCGCCGTAAACGGCTTTCTCTGCCACCACGATCCCCACGCCGATCGCCACCACGATCGTGGAGTGCCCGAGTGAGAACCAGTAGCCGATGCTCAGCGGCCGCTTCCCGTCGTCCATCAGCTTGCGCGTCGTGTTGTCGATCGCCGAGATGTGGTCGGCGTCGAAGGCGTGACGCAGACCGAACGAATAGGCGAGTCCGGCGACCCCGATCCCGAGGCCCTTATAGTGGGAAGGGGCAACGAAGATGACGAACACGCCGAAGCCCACGATGTGCAGGGCGGCGATTGTCAGGAACATCAGCCCCGTCCGCCGTCGCTCGGCCGGCGTCAATGACCCGACCATCTGGCGAAGGCAATCCAGCGCGCCCGTTCCACTCCGGGCCCTGCTTGCGGCGAATTGTCCAATGTTTGACACTTCACGATCTCGCTTTCCGCTCGGAGGATGATGTGAAGTCGGTCGCCGATCACGACGACGGTTGCCTCCCGCGGGCGGCCCCTCTTGCCGCGCGACCGACACCCCTCCTACGCAGCAGGCGCAGTTGCGGATTACTCGCAGTTGATGCTAACCGGGAGCGCCCGGCGTTTGAGCGTCGATCTCCTGCGCGCAGCTCGCGCAGAGCCCCACGATGGGGAAGTGTGTGAAGCTCGCGCGGTACCCGAACTGGCGCTCGACGAGCGCTCGCACGCCGTCGAGCTCGTGTAGCTCGACCGGGTGATAGTCGCCGCAGCGCTCGCACGTGAGGTACTCCCGCTCACCGCAGACGGCGAGCGCGTGCAGGCCCGGGCCGTGACCGAGGTGGACGTGGTGCACGAGCCCGATGTCCTCGAAGGCCTGGAGGTTGCGATACACGGATGCGAGGTCGGAGATCGGCACGCGCCCCCCGATCCCTTCCGCGATCTGCTCGGCCGACATCGGCCCATCCGCCGCCAGCAGCGCCTCCAACACGAGCCGCCGGGCGGCCGACACGCGCAGGCCGCGAGCCCGCAGCAGCGTGATCGCAGAGCTCAGGTCGGCGATCGCGAGCTCCGCTCTGTCAACTCCCGCGCCGTCCCCCTCCGACTCCGCCTCGCTCACCGCTCACGCTCCGTTTCACTTCGGATGCGGACGCGCCGGGAACGGCCCGCCCAACTCCAATACGGACGCCTCGCCGCCCTGGATCACCCCACCCGGGGCGGTCCGCGGTCGCCAGGGCGGTGATCCGCGAGCGCCCCGTCCGCGTACCACCACTTACAACCGCCCCGGGCGGGAACCATCGACACCCTCTCCCTAGGAGGAGCACGACCACAAATGGGACTCGACAATCCAATCCACATCGCATTTCTCCTGATCCTGCTGCTGCTCGTGTTCGGCGCCAAGCGCCTGCCCGAGATGGGGCGCTCGCTCGGCGACGGCATGCGTGGCTTCAAGGACGCACTCGGCGGCCACGGCGCCGGGACAGCGGCCGCTGTGGTCCCCGAGCAGACCCCCGCCCAGCCCGCGTTGACGCCCGCGGCGGAGCCCACCTTGGCCCCGGCCCCCGCCGCCGCTGAGGCCGTTTCCCGTCCGCAGGCCGAGCGTGTCCCCGCCGCCTGAGCGGGCGGTTCGGGTAGGCGAACACACACCTCCGCACAGTCGGTTCGGATCGGAGTAGAAGCACGATGGCCGTAGCGGTAGGGCGCATCGGACACGAAGACCGCCTGAGCATGGTCGACCACCTCGAGGAGCTGCGCACGCGGCTGATCGTGTGCCTCGCGGTGGTCGGCATCGCCTTCGGGCTGTGCGCGTGGCAGAACCACGAGCTGCTGAAGATCATCAACGCCCCCCTGTCCCACGAGACCCAGAAACAGGTCAAGGCGGGAAACGGGCCCCTCGGTGCGACCTACACCGTCCAGCGGGGCGCCCGCACGGTTGCCACGCAGCTGCAGGTGGTGGTTCGCGCGCTCGAGCGACGCGGGAGCGGTGTGTCCCCGGCCACCAGGGCGACGCTCGCACCGGTCACCCCGACCTTGCGATCCGCGATCGGCCGTCTCTCCACTGCACCCCAGGGGAACAAGCCGGTGACGCTCGGGATCGGGGAGCCGTTCACGACGACGCTCGGGATCGCGTTCATCTTCGCGCTGGTCCTTTCGCTCCCCGTGCTCCTGTACGAGCTCTACGGGTTCGTGCTCCCGGCCTTCAGTCCCGACCAGCAGCGAGTCGCGACCCCGCTGATGCTCTCGATTCCGTTCCTGTTCGCGGCCGGGGTGGTGTTCGGCTACTTCATCGTGCTCCCCGCGGCCGTGCGCTTCTTCCAGAACTTCAACAGCGAACAGTTCAACGTGCTCGTCCAGGCGAGCCAGTACTACCACTTCGCGGCGGTCGTGCTGCTCGCCATGGGGCTCGTCTTCCAGGTCCCCGTCGGCGTGCTCGCGGCGACCCGCGCTGGGATCGTCACGACCGCCCAGCTGCGCCACAACCGCCGCTACGCGGTGCTCGCATGCGGCGCCGTCGCCGCCTTCCTGCCCGGCGACGCCATCACCCTGCTCCTCGAGACGGTTCCGCTCTACCTTCTGTTCGAGGCCAGCCTGCTGCTCGCCCGCCTGCTCGAGCGCCGGGAGCGGCGCCGTGCTGGCGCCGCGGGAGCCGTTCCGGACGCCCGGTCGTGAGGGCCACCGGGCGGCCGGCGATCGTCGCCGGCGTGTGAGCGCCGGCGCTTCCCCGTACGATCCAAGCCCGTGCCAACGCTCGTCCTGCACGCACTGCCTCCGTCGCATCCCTGCATGACGGTCGAAACCGCCATCCGCCTGAAGGGGCTTTCGTTCGAGCGGGTGGACCTGCCGATGACCGGTGAGCATCCGGCCCGGATGCAGGAGCTGTACGGCGAGGGCAACTCGACCGTTCCCGGGCTCCTGGTCGACGGCGAGCCGGTCCACGGCTCGCGGGCGATCCTGCGGAGGCTCGAGGAGATCGAGCCCGAGCCGACCCTGTATCCCACCGAGGAGGTGGTAGAGGCCGAGCGTTGGGGCGACGAGGAGCTTCAAGATCTCGGCCGGCGGCTGCCGTGGGGTGCACTGCACTTTCGCCCCGAGCTGTTGGCCGCGATCGGTGGCGGCGAGCCGCTCGACGGGCCCGGCACCGACTACGCGATCCGCTTCGTACGGGGCGCCTGGGGCTACCACGGCATCACCGCCGAGCGCCTCGCGGACGACCTCGCCGGACTGCCGGCGAAGCTCGACCACATCGAGTCGCTCGCGCGCTCGGGCGTGATCGGCGGTGAGACGCCCAACGCCGCCGACCTGCAGATCGGCGCGACGGTCCGTGTGCTGCTCCCGATCGGTGACCTGAGACCCCTGATCGAGGGCACCGCCGCGGAGGAGATCGCGCTGCGCCACTTCCCCGCGGGCAGCGGCGGTCTCCCGCCCGGGGCCTACCCCGCGGGCTGGGTACCGGAGCGCGTGCGTTCGAGTCCACTCTGACGGCGAGGCTCCGCTAGCCTCGGCCTGTGGCGACGACGCAGGTGGTCCGGAGCGAGCGGTTTCCCGAGCTGAGCGACCCCGTGCTGTTCCCGCGGCTCTCCGACGGGAAGCTCGAGTGGCTGGCGAAGCGGGGCCGAAGGCAGAGGTTCGAGCCGGGCGAGGTCCTGTACGAGCACGCCCAGCGCAATGCGCCGTTCTTCGTGATCGAGCGTGGGCTGGTCGAGTTCGTGGATCGCAAGCCCGGCAAGGACGTCTACATCGCGAACGCTGACAGCCGGACCTACATCGGCGATATCGCGGCCTTCACGGGCGAGCCGACGGTGAGCGCGTGCGTGGCGGTCGAGCCGACCGAGGTGATCGCGTTCGACCGCGACGGGCTGCGCGAGATGGTGGCCCGCTGGCCGGACTTCGGGGAGCACATCTTCGCCACCCTGCTCGCCCGGCGGGCCTGGCACGAAGCCGAGGGGCACGGTCTCATGCGGCTGATCGCCACCCGTGGGTCGCGGAGGGCGTTCGAAGTGCGGGACCTGCTCGAGCGCAACCTGTTACCTGTCCACTGGTACGACGTCGACACCGACGAGGACAGCGCCGCCCTGCTCGACTGGCTCGACATCCCGCGGTCGGAGACCCCGGTGCTGGTCCACGCCACCGAGGTCATGCGCAATCCGTCGGCGGCGCAGGTGGCCCGTGCGCTCGGACTGCGCGCCGAGGTCGATGCGCAGCGGTTCGACCTCGTCGTGCTCGGTGCGGGACCGGCGGGGCTCGCAACCGCCGTCTACGGAGGTTCCGAGGGGTTGCGGACACTCGTGGCCGAGGCCTGGGCGCCCGGCGGCCAAGCCGGCACGAGCACCCGGATCGAGAACTACCTCGGCTTCAGGACGGGGATCAGCGGTACGGAGCTGACACGCGCGGCGACGCTCCAGGCGCGGCGCTTCGACGCGGTCCTGTCGAGCTTCCACCGGGCCGTCGAGCTGGCCGACGGGCCCGAGGGGCTGGTGCGGGTGGACCTGGATGACGGCCAGCACGTGCTCGCCCGCTCCGTGGTCGTGGCGACGGGCGCCCGCTGGCGGGAGCTCGAGACGGAGGGCGTCGAACGATTCCGCGGTGCTGGCGTCTACCACGCGGCGATGGGGATCGACGCGGAGCGCTGCCGAGGCGAGGACGTGATCGTCGTGGGGGGCGGCAACTCGGCCGGGCAGGCCGCCGTGTATCTGTCGCAGCGGGCCCGCAGCGTTCGTGTCGTGGTCCGTGGTCCGTCGCTGAAGTCGACGATGTCCAAGTACCTCGTGGACCGCATCAAGCGCTCACCCCGGATCGAGGTGGTGACCGACACCGAGGTGATCGCGGTCAATGGCTCCGCGACGATGGAGTCGGTCACCCTCGCTGACCGGCGCGACGGAAGCACAACCGAGCTTCCTGTGACGGCCATGTTCGTGATGATCGGCGCCGACCCGTGCACCGAGGCGACCACCGGCATGCTCCCGGTGGACGCAGCCGGCTACATCCTCTGCGGTCAGGAGGCGGCGAGGCACGAGGGGCACCTCTGCTGGCCCGAGCCGGATCGCGACCCGTTCATGCTCGAGACGACCCGCCCGGGGGTGTTCGTCGCCGGTGACGTCCGTTCCGGCGCATCCAACCGGGTTGCCGGCGCCGTCGGCGACGGGACGATGGTCGTGCGGTTCGTGCACGAGGTCCTGGGAAGCTGACTCACGAGGAGGGCGGCCAGAGGTTGATGGCGCCGTCCTGGGCGTAGCGGTCGATCTCCTCGAGCAGCTCGGAGTCGAAGTCGAGGTTCTCGAGCGCGGCGACGTTCTGTTCGAGCTGCTCGACGCGGCTCGCACCGAGCAGCACCGAGGTCACCCGCGGGTCTCGCAGGGCCCACGCGATCGCCAGCTGCGCGAGCGTCTGCCCGCGCCGTCCGGCGATCTCGTTGAGGGCTCGTACCCGCTCGAGGTTCTCGGGGGTGACGAGGTCTTCGGAGAAGTAGTTCCCCCGGCGCACCCGGGAGTCCTCCTCGACGCCGCCCAGGTAGCGGTCGGTCAGCAGGCCCTGTGCCAGCGGTGAGAAGACGATCGCGCCGATCCCCTCGCGGGCCAGCACGTCGAGCAGCCCGTGCTCGATCCAGCGGTTG
>DATJOU010000070.1:0-8109 GCA_035506775.1 Solirubrobacteraceae bacterium
CGGGTAGGCTTCGCCGGCCATGCGGGCAGCCACGATCCGCGACAACGAGATATTCCTGGAGGACCATCCCGACCCGGTCGCGGGCACCGGCGAGGTGCTCGTGCGCGTCCACGCCGCCGGGCTCAACGGTGCCGACATGATGCAGCGCCGGGGCCTGTACCCGGCGCCCCCGGGCTCACCTCAGGACATCCCCGGGATGGAGCTTGCGGGGGAGGTGACGGCCCTCGGCGAGGGCGCCGAACGCTTCTCACCGGGCGACCGCGTGATGGCGATCGTGGGCGGCGGCGCCCAGGCCGAGTTGGCCGTGGTGCACGAGCGTCAGCTGATGCCGGTGCCCGAGTCGCTGGACTGGACGTCCGCCGGCGGCCTGCCGGAGGTCTTCACCACCGCCCACGACGCGCTCTTCACGCAGGCCGGGCTGGGGATGGGCGAGCGGCTGCTCGTGCACGGCGGCGCGGGCGGCGTGGGAACGGCCGCGATCCAACTCGGGCGGGCCGTGGGCGCGGAGGTGACCGCGACGGTCCGCCGCGAGGAGCTGCGCGAGGCGGTCGCCGGGCTCGGTGCGCGGGCGATCCCCTGTGAGGGGTTCGCCGAGCAGGGTCCCTTCGACGTGATCCTCGAGCTCGTCGGGGCGCCCAACATCCCCGACAACCTGCTCGCGCTCGACACCGGCGGGCGGATCGCCGTGATCGGCGTGGGGGCGGGCGCCAAGGCGGAGCTCAACCTGCTGGCGCTGATGGGCAAGCGGGCGCGGATCCACGGCTCCACGCTGCGAGCCCGGCCGCTGGAGGAGAAAGCACTCGCCGCGCGCCTGCTCGAACACGATGTGCTGCCGCTGTTCGACCGCGGCGAGCTGCGGGTGCCGGTGGCCGACGCGTTCCCGCTCGAGCGGGCCGCCGAGGCCTACGACCGCTTCGCGGACGGGGGCAAGCTCGGCAAGGTCGTGCTCACGACCTGAGGCCCCGCAGCTCGATCACCCGGTACGGGCTGTGCACGAGGAACCCGCCCGGGTCCTCGTTGGCCGCGCTCAGCACCGCCAGCGCGCGCTCGCAGGTGACGGCGTAGGTGCCCGCCCGTTCGAGCGTCTCCCGGCGGGACGCGCTGAGCGGGTGGTCGCGCTCACCGAGCTCGAGATATGCCCGCGGCGAGGGGGCCGTGATCGCCAGGCGCTGCTCGTGGGCCAGCACCTCGGCGCCCCGAGCCGCCGCGAGGCCCGCGACAGCGTCCGTGTCGTGCCAGGGGAAGCGCTCCGGGGCCGGGCGCCCGCTCGCCTCGGCGAGCGCCTGCGAGAACACCTCCAGGTCGGCGTGGATCGGCCCCTGCGGGAGCCATGCCGTGAGCAGCGCACGTCCGCCGGGCGCCAGCGCTAGCGCGATCGCCTCGAGCACGCGCTCCGGGTCCGAGGCGAAGGTCACGCCGAAGCTCGACACGGCGAGCTCGAACGATCCCGCCGCCACGGGCGGGTCGAGCACGTCGCCGGCCACGAACTCGACCTCGAGCCCCTCCCCCGCGGCCCGCCGGCGGGCGACGTCCAGCAGGCGCGCGGCGCTGTCCCCGCCGGTGACCCGCGCCCCTCGCCGGGCGGCCGCCAGCGCGGCGTTGCCGGTTCCGGCGGCGAGGTCGAGCACGCGCTCATCGGGCGCCACCGCGGCCAGCTCGACGAGCCGCTTCGCCGCCGGCTCGAGCTCGGCGGCGAAGGTCTCGTAGCGCCCCGCGCTCCAGTCGGGGGCGCTCAATACGGTGGCAGGGCCTGGTACCAGTCCCCGAGCACCCGGAAGGCCGCCCAGAACTCGCGCTTGGCGTCCTGCTCGTCGAGCGACTCGTCGAGGTTCGGGACGTACAGCGCGTCGATCGACGGGGTCAGCTGCTGGACCTCGCCGACGCGGGGCGCGAGCTCGCGGGCGAGCGGGATTTCGATCTCCCCGAGCGTGTCGAGCGCCTCCGGGCCCATCGCCACGATGATCTTCGGCTGCACGATCGCGATCTCCTCCGCCAGCCGTGACACGCAGGCGAAGTCGGCCAGCGAGGGATCGCTCAGCGGGCACTTCACGCACAGCGTCCCGTACACCGCCAGCGGGTCGATCGACAGGCGCGCCAGCGACTTCATGATCGCGCTCCCGGAACGGCCGTAGAAGGCCACTCCCTCCTCGATCTCCGACGGCATCGCGGCGTGCTTGAGCAGCATGATGTCGGCCTGTGGATGGCCCGAGCCGAGCACCGGCATGCGGTTGCCGCGCGGGCAGTGCTCGCACGACTGGAGCTCCCGCATCAGCTGGTTGAGCTCGCGGATCGCCCGCTCGAGGTACTTCTCTCGGATCTCGTCGTCGGTCACCGGCATCGACGCGGTGGGATTTGACGGTGCGCCGGCTTGTCCTTGGCCGTGCATCGCCCGTTGCGGGCGGCTAGCGCCCACGGCGGTCGCCGGCGCGGCTCACGCGGCGCAGCCGGCGGGCCCGGCTCGCACGCCGGGCGGAGGGGGGCGTGGCGCGCGTCTGCAGGAACTTCAGCGCCTGCACGTACAGCAGCGACGACGGCCTGGTGACGATCTCGGCGTCCCGCAGCGACTGCAGGAACTCGCGCGGCCCGTCGAAGTCGCGCATCCTCACGCGCACCGACCCGAGCCCCTGGGGGACATGGGCGTCGGAGCCCGCCCCGGCCGGGATCCGGTACTTGGCGGCGAAGCGGTCGGCCTCGTCGTTGAAGGCGCTGATCGCCACCCGCGGGTTGAAGATCTCGATCGCGTCGATCCGGTCGAGCACCGGCAGCAGGTGCTCGTAGTCGGGGACGGCGTGCATGCGGTCGAAGGGGTGGGGGACGTACACGACCCCGTCCTGGGCTCGGATCCGCTCGATCGTCTCTCCCAGGCTCAGGTCCCGGGGGATCTTCTCCTTCAGGAACAGCCCGATCACCTCGCCCTGGCCGTCGGTCTTGACCTCCTCTCCGACGATCACCTGCACACCGAAGCGGGCCGCCTTGGCCTGCGCCTCCAGTGCCCCGGAGATCTCGTTGTGGTCGGTGACCGCGATCGCCCCGAGGCCGGCGTCGCGGGCGCTGGCGAGCAGCACCTCGACCGGCGTGGCGCAGTCGTAGGAGTGGTCGGTGTGCATGTGCAGATCGACCTCGATCTGGGGCCGGGCGGCGAGCACCTGCGCGAGCTCGGCGTCCCCGCCGCCGTGGCGGTGGGACGCCACCCGCGCGTAGATCTGCTCGAAGCGCTCGGCGGCCAGCTCGTCGTCGGGTACCAGCTCGTAGTCGGCGGGGAAGGCGCGGGCCATCAGCTCGGCCGTCGCGGGGAGCGTCGCCGTGCGCGCGTCCAGGCGCCCGAAGAAGCTCTCGACGAAGCGGCGCGCCAGCAGCGTGGACAGCAGCCGCTCGCTGGAGGAGTGAAACGAGCCGACGTTCAGCGAGCGCGAGTGGCGCAGGGCGGCGTTCGAGGTCGAGGGCGCGAACGGCTCGTGCACGTGGACGACGTCGAGCGGCACGCGCGTGAGCACTTCCTCGACCGTGCGGGCCACGTCGATCGGCAGCGCCGGCGCGCGGCGGCGGGTGGTGGGGGCCACGTCGAGCACCTCTCCGACGGCGATCACCCGCGGGCTGCCACCGTCGGTCCCCTCGAGCAGCCGCCCGGGGGCACCGCGCGCGGCGCGCAGCTGGCGGCGCGATTCGCGCACCCGCTCCTGCGAGCGCGAGGGGGCGACCACCAGCACCCGGTGTCCGCGCCGGGAGAGCTCCGCGGCCGCCGCCGCGACGTGCACGTTGACCTCGTTCTCGACCTCCCACGGGTACGGCGTGACGTGGGCGATCGCGAAGCTGGGGGGCATCGACTGCTGATTATCGCGTCCGCGCCCGCGCGCGGCGCGGGTCAGCTACCGCCGCGGGCTGCGGGGGCGCGGCGGCGGCGGGCTTTGGCGCCGCCGGCGGAGGCACCCTTGGGCTTGGTCCCGGGACGCCTGGCGTACTTGGCGATAAAGCTCTCCGTGTCGAGCCGCGCCTGCTCGTCGGGACGCTGGCGGTGGGGCGACTTCATCAGGTAGGAGGACGGCCCATCGAGCTGGCCGCCGAGGCCGTGGTTCAGCGCCAGCTTGCAGCAGCGCACGGCGTCGATCCCGATCCCGGCCGAGTTGGGCGAGTCCCACACCTCGAGCTTCAGCTCCATGTTCAGGGGCACGTCCCCGAAGGCCTGGCCCTCGATGCGGATGTGGGCCCACTTGCGGTCGGTCAGCCAGGGGACGTAGTCGGAGGGACCGACGTGGACGTCGCTGGCGGGCAGCTCGTGGTCCATCACCGAGGTCACCGCGTTGGTCTTGGAGATCTTCTTCGACTCCAGCCGCTCGCGCTCGAGCATGTTGTAGAAGTCCATGTTCCCGCCGACGTTCAGCTGCGAGGTGCGCTCGACCTCGACGCCGCGCTCGGCGAACAGGCGGGCGAGCGTGCGGTGCACGATCGTCGCCCCGACCTGCGACTTGATGTCGTCGCCGACGATCGGCAGCCGGGCGGCCTTGAAGCGCCGGTCCCAGTAGTCCTCGCGGGCGATGAACACGGGGATGCAGTTGACGAACCCGCACCCCGCCTCCAGCACCTGCTCGACGTACCACTTGGTCGCCTGCTCGGAGCCGACGGGGAGGTAGGAGACGACCACGTCGGTGTGGGTGTCACGCAGGATCTTGACGATGTCGGCGGTCTCGCCGGGAGCCTTCTTGATCTTCTCCTTGAGGTACTTGCCGAGCCCGTCGTGGGTCATCCCGCGGTGCACCGGCACGCCCAGCTTCTTGGGCACCTTGGCGAAGCGCATGGTGTTGTTCTGGCCCGCCCAGATCGCCGTGCCGAGGTCCTTGCCGACCTTCGCGGAGTCGATGTCGAAGGCGGCCGTGAACTCGATGTCACGGACGTGATAACCGCCGAGGTCCACGTGCATCAGGCCCGGGACCCGCTGCTGCGGGTCGGCGTCGCGGTAGTACTGGACCCCCTGTACGAAGGCCGACGCGCAGTTGCCGACCCCGATGATCGCCACGCGGACCTTGTCCGACTGGTAGCGGGCGGCGCCGTTGGTGGAGGCGGCGCCGTTGGTGTGTGTGCTGCCGTTGGTGCGCTGCTTGATCACAGATCCGATCCTTCTTCGTGGCGAGAGTGCAGGGGCGGGGAGCCGCTCGGGGCTCCGGGCGTCAGGACCAGCTGATCCCGGCGCTGGGAGAGACTACTCCGCAGGCCCTGGAAGGTCACACCGCCGTCCGCCCGCACACGGCCTGCGTGAACGGCTTGGCGGTCGGTCACGGGGTCAGCTCGCCGCGGACGTGCCAGATGCGCTGGATCACGGTCACCACGGACAGCGCCGCGAGCACGTACACGGCCGGCTTGAGCAGCTCGAAGTTCCCGAGCGAGGCGCCCTTGGCGAAGATCAGCCCGATCGCCAGGATCACGACCCGCACCGGGCGGGTGGCGATCCCGACCTTGCATTCCACCCCCAGCGCCTCCGCCCGGGCGCGGGTGTAGCTGACCATCAGCGAGGCCAGCACGGCGATCACCACGGCGGCCGTCGCCCAGCGCTCGCCCTGGAGCGCGAAGTAGCCGGCCACGGCGGCGAGCACGATCCCCTCCTCGATGCGGTCGAGGGTCGAGTCCAGGAACGCGCCGAAGGGGGTCCCCTTTCCGGACATGCGCGAGTAGCGCCCGTCGAGCGTGTCCATCACCGAGCCGACGACGAACGCGATCCCGCCGAGGAAGAAGAGCTGTTCCCACACCAGCACGGCCGCCACCAGGTTCAGGGCGAAGCCCGTCAGCGAGATCGCGTTCGGCGTCAGGCGGGACTCGATCAGGCGGTTGCGGACCAGCTCGCGACGCGCTCCGGAGCCGATCGGGGGGCGCGTGCGGGTACGGCCCGCGCGCTGCGAGCCGCGGCCACGGCGGGCCGGCGCGTGCTGCCGGGGGGCCATCGGGACCCGGGTGCCCCTACCCGCTGGCTCCGAGGCTGGTGCCCGGCAGGGCGGAGAAGCGCCACGCGTTGGGGCGCGCCCGTGCCAGCCACAGGGCGCCCCACGCGGACACGCCGGCGGTCACGGCTCCCAGCATCGCGTCGATGATGAAGTGGTTGGCGGTGACGACGATCACGAACGCCATCAGGAACGGGTACAGGACCCAGAGCACCCTCACGACCTTCGGTTTTACCAGCCGTGCGAGCGTCCAGCCGGTCATGAGCGAGAACGCCACGTGCATCGAGGGGACGGCCGCGTACATGTTCACCATCGCCGTCATCGAGGAGCTCTTGGCCGACACGTGGACCCCGGTGAAGTCCGAGACGGTGTCGATGAAGCCCCACTCGGGGAAGAACCGCGGGGGCGCCGTCGGGAACACCATGTAGCCGACGAGCGCGATCGCCATGGCGATCATGAACATGTTGCGCACGAAGTAGAAGCTGCGGTTGTGGCGCAGGTAGATGTACACCAGCGCCGCCACCGTGACGGTCGTCTGCGCGTTCACGTACACCCAGCTGGCGGCCACGATCAGCGCGTGGCTGCCAGAGGCCCAGGCCTGGATCGAGGGCTCGACGAACACGTGCAGGGTGCGCTCCAGCGATATGAGGTCGCGGGCGTGGGCGAAGGCCGCGTTGGCCTCCCCCTCGACGAGCCCGCGGACGATCCGGTAGGCGAGGAAGGCCGCGCCGAACAACAGCACCTGCCGAAGCGCGTCGAGCCATCCCCGGGGCAGCACGCGCGCCTGCAACACACGAGCGCGAGCGAGCATCTGGGCGAAGCCTAGACGATGGGTCAGGTGCAACGAGCGCCGTCGGAGAGCACGCGCGAGAGCGAGAAGCCGATCCCCAGCTCGAAGCGCCCCGCGCCGCGCGCGAGCACCCGCGTCCAGTCTCCGGCGGCGCGCTCGACACACCCCTGGCCGCTCAGCAGCCGCCAGTAGGGGCTGAAACGGAGCCGCAGCAGATAGGCGCCGGGACGGGGAAGCACCAGCTCCGCGCGGTCGGTTGAGACGCTCCGCAGGATCCCGGGGCTCGACAGCAGCGGGCTCGGATCGGTGACCGCGAACAGGCGCCAGCGGGGCGAGCGCCAGATCTCGCGCAGGTACGGGGGCGGTCCCTCCCGCAACAGCCGCGCCTCGGTCCTGCCCGAGTAGTCGAGCGTGGCGTTCGGAAGCGCCACCAGCGAGACGCCCTGTTCGAGCAGCCAGCCATGCAGCTGCGCGGGCGTCGGCCCCGGTGGTTCATAGAAGAGCGCGTTGCGCTCGCGGTCCAGCTGGCGCTCCCAGCCGCGGGCGAGCATCACGCGTGGGGCCACCCAGCGGGCTTCCCAATGGGCCGCCGTGGGGACGATCTCGATCCGCGCCGGGCGGGCGCCGTAGCCGACGTCCAGGCGCCGCAGCTCCGCCAGCAGGGGGGCGTAGAAGGAGGCCTTCACCGACGGGTCGCCCCGGACCGCGTTGAAGTCCGCCAGCGGGGCCTTGACCTGCCAGAAGACCAGGAACGGCGCCAGCGCTGCCAGCAGCCACAGCCGTCCACGGTCATAGCGGCCGTGCTCGCGACGCATCAGCACCAGCGCCGCCAGCGGCCCCCCGAGCAGCGCTCCCAGGCGGGCGGCGTTCCCTCCCACGGCGCTCGGGACCACGTAGGCGGCCAGGAGCATCAGCGCGTACAGGAGGGCACCGGTCCGCAGCAGGCGCTGCTCGCGGCCGGCCATCAGCGCCAGCAGCAGGACGGCCCCCAGGGGAGCCCAGAAGGCCGACGCCACGAACGGCTGGGTGCCGCCTTCGGGGAACAGCAGCGCGAGCGCCCCGATCGGGACCAGCGCCGCCAGCGTCATCGACAGCGCCAGCCGCCGGTGCGCGCCCTCGATCGCCCAGGCGAGCAGCGCCAGTGCCAGGAACGCCCCCGCCACCGGGCTGGCCAGCGAGCACAGCGGGCACAGCACGAGAGCCACGAGCGGGCGGGGGCGGGCGAGCAGCAGCGCGGCCAGCCCGAGCGCCAGGCCGAGGTCGTTGGGGACGCGGCTGGACAGCAACGCGAAGCCGGCGCCGAACGCGAACCACAGCGACGCCACGCGGGCAGGGGTCCCGGGCGTCTCGCGGGCGAGAAGCCGTTCGCAGAGCACGGCCTGGGCCACCACC
>DATJOU010000071.1:0-14723 GCA_035506775.1 Solirubrobacteraceae bacterium
CGCCGGGTCACCGGCCCCGCCCTGGGTCGCCGTGTCCGCCAGCGCCCGGGCCTCGGAGGCCCACCGCGCGGCGTCCGGGCCGCGCCCCGCCAGCCCCCTCGCCAGCCGCGGGAGGAGCGGGCCGGCGAGGGCGGCCGGAGCGAGCGCCAGCTGGATCGTCTGCTTGGGATCGGTGGCCCCGCGCAGGTCGCAGGCCGGGGCGTGCTCGGCGGGGACCGGAAGCGGTCCGAGGCCGGGGATGGCGATCCGCATGCGGACCTCCGTCCCTCCGTCCGGGAGGTTGCGGTAGAGCACCGACTCGCAGACGGCGTGGACGATCGGCAGGCCGATCCCGTTGTGGGGCAGGGTCCGCTCGCCGACGTGAGGGCGGATGCCGATGCCGTGATCCCTGACCACCACCTCGACGGCCCCGGGGAGCGTGTGGAGCTCGAGCTCGAGCGGCCCCTCGGTGCCCTCATAGGCGTGGAAGACGACGTTCTTGGAGGCCTCGGAGGTGGACGTCCTGAGATCCTCGGCGGCGAGCGCGTCGAGCCCGAGCAGCTCCGCCAGCGCGAGCACCGCCTCCTCGGCGACCGTGACGTTCTCGACCCTGTTGGGCATGCACAGCCAGACGTTGGGGACCTCGACGGTGTCGCTCAGAGCGCCAGCGCTTCTAGCAGATGTGGCGGCGCCGGTGATACGGTCGCCGCATGAGCGATCTCGGACCCTCCTCCACCGCCAGCGATCTCGCCGCCGCACTCCGCCGCCGCGAGATCTCCTCCAGCGAGCTGCTCGACGCCTGCCTGGAGGCCGTCGAGGAGCGCAACCCGGCTCTGAACGCGATCGCGCTGCGCAACGACGACCAGGCCCGTGCCGCCGCCGCCGACGCCGACCGGCGACTCGCCGCCGGCGAGGAGGCTCCCTTCCTGGGCGTGCCGATCCCGATCAAGGACCTGACCCCGGTGGCCGGGTGGCCGGTGACGTTCGGCTCCAACGGAGCCCCGGACGGGCCCAGTGAGGAGAGCGAGCTGGTGGTCGACGCCTTCGTACGCGCCGGCTTCGTGCTGTGCGGACGCACGACGACACCCGAGTTCGGCGTGATCACCGCCACCGAGACCTCGCGCTACGGCATCACCCGCAACCCCTGGGACACGCTCCGTAGCCCCGGCGGCTCGAGCGGCGGCGCGGCCGCGGCGGTGTCCTGCGGGATGTTCCCCATCGCGCACGCCAACGACGGCGGCGGGTCGATCCGGATCCCGGCCTCCTATTGCGGGCTGGTGGGCCTGAAGCCCAGCCGGGGACGGGTTCCGCGACTGTCCCAGAGCTGGCTGGGAGCGGTCGTCGAGGGGGTCGTCGCACACAGCGTCCGGGACGCCGCCGGGGTGCTCGACGTGACCAGCTCGACGGACCCGTGCTCGTGGTACAACGCGCCGGCACCCGACCGGCCCTTCGCCGCCCAGCTCGACGCCGAGCCGCCGTCGCTGCGGATCGGCCTGATGGCCGCCGCCCCGCTCGGCATCCCCACCGACCCGGCCTGCAGCGAGGCCGCGACCGCCGCCGCGGAGCTGCTGGAAGGACTCGGTCACACGGTCGAGCCGGTGGAGGTCGCGACCATCTCCGAAGAGATGGTGCCGCCGTTCATCGCCCTCACGCAGGCCGGGTTCGCCGACTACGACGGCGTGGACTGGTCACGCGTAGAGCCGCACGTGGCCCACGGCCGTGCCGCCGCCGGCGAGACGAGCTCCTACGACTACGCCTTGGCGGCCAAGCAGCTCGAGCTGCTCAGCCGGCGCGAGGTCGCACGCTGGGGGCGGGACTTCGACGTGCTGCTGACGCCGACCTCGGCGGTGCTGCCGCCGCTGGCGGGATCGGTGCTCGAGGCACAGCACGCCGCCCCCGACATGCCCGTCGGCGAGGTGGTGGCGAGCGTGTCGTTCACGGCCTTCGGGAACGTCACCGGCCTGCCCGCGATCAGCCTTCCGTTGCACTTCACCGAGTCCGACCTCCCGGTCGGGGTCCAGCTCACCGGCGGGCCGTGGCAGGAGGCGACCCTGATCTCGATCGCGGCGGCGATCGAGCGCGCGGCCCCCTGGGCCGAGCGCCGTCCCGCGTTGGCCACGGCCTGATCGGGTCGCGGCCCTTGACGCCGCGGGGCCCGCGGGTATAGCTTCCGGGTTGCGGGCGGGGGCTCGCCCCGGCGACGCATAGATCGCGGCCCGGAGGGGGGCACGCGACACAGATACGGAGGGCGGGGGTCATGGGACTCAGGCACCCACGGAGCACCGGCGGTGCGGCCGTTTACGGAACTCCTCGGCGGCCTTCACAGGCGATTCGCCTGTGGCTGGCGGCGATCGCGGCCGCCGTCGGCATGCTCGCGCAGACGAGCGTGGCGACGGGCGAAAAAGCGATCGAAAAGCCCGTCAACACCTCGTCTCCGACGATCTCCGGGAAAGCCCAGGAAGGGATCACGCTGAAAGCCAAAGAAGGCAGGTGGACCGGCGGCGGCCTGGCGTACGCGTTCCAATGGCAGCGGTGCGAACCGGAACTCGAATGCACCAACATCCCACTGGCCACGACCCCCGAATACACCGCCCGCTACGTGGACATCGGCTCGGCCCTGCGGGTGCTGATCACGGCCACCAACACCGCCGGCTCGACCGAAGCGTTCACGGAACGGACGGCGGCCGTCGTGGGGGTGGCGCCCAAGAACACCGAACTCCCGGCCATCACCGGTGTGCCCGAGGAAGGGCAGCTGCTGTCGGTCAGCACCGGGTCCTGGAGCGGGACCCAAGCCTCGAGGTACGTCTACGCCTGGGAACGGTGCGCGGGCAAAAAATGCGCTGAAATCGCGGGCGCGAACGGCGCCTCCTACCGCGTCGCATCGGCCGACGTGGGCGACACCCTGAGGGCCGCGGTGACCGACCAGAACCTCGCGGGGAGCAGGAGCGCGACCTCACCGTCGACGGCGACGGTGACCTACGGTCCGCCGGTCCCGATCGGCTTCCCGGCGATCGCCGGACGGATGCGGGAAGGGGGAACGCTGGAAGCCGTGGCGGGCAGGTGGGTGGGGGCTCCGCCGCTCGAATACTCCTACTCCTGGGAAGCGTGCAACGGCCCTGGCCTGTGCACCCACGGGAGCGGCCCGGCGTACGTGCTCGGGGCGGGGAGCGCCGGCGAGACGGTGAAGCTCGTGGTGAGCGCCCGCAACACCCTCGGGTCGGCCAGCGCGAGCTCGGTCGCCTCGCCACCGGTGCTGGCCGAAGGCGATCGCTTCGCCGTCGGCTGGGGTGAAGACCTGCGGGGCCAGCTCGGCACGCTCTACAAG
The DNA here is from genome assembly GCA_035506775.1 of Solirubrobacteraceae bacterium. GTDB lineage: Bacteria > Actinomycetota > Thermoleophilia > Solirubrobacterales > Solirubrobacteraceae > Palsa-744. The sequence continues at coordinate 3,305 of DATJOU010000071.1, forward strand.
ACCACGTGGGAGGAACGGCCGGTGCGGGCCGAAGGCGAGAGCAACATCTCCGCGATCTCAACCGGGGGGAGCTTCACGCTGGAGCTGCACGGAGACGGAACCGTGACGGCCGCGGGGGCGGGCTTCTACGGCTCGATCGGCTACGGCGGGCGCAAAGCCACCTGGGAACAGGGCAAGACCCACGTCACCGTCTCAGGTCTCAGCGGCGTGAAGGCGATCTCCTCCGGAGCCGAGTACAGCCTCGCGCTGCTCGGTGACGGGAACGTCGAGGCGTGGGGCAACAACGCCTACGGGACGCTCGGCAACGGCACCGGGGGATTCGAAAAAGAAACCGGCGAAAACCAGCTGGTCCCGAAAGAAGTGCGGGCGCTGAACGGCGACGAAGCGACCGCGATCGCCTCCGGCGGGGGCGCCAACTTCGCCGTCCTGCCGGGCGGCAGGGTGATGGCCTGGGGGCACAACAACAAGGGCCAGCTCGGGATCGCCTGGCCCGAAGAATGCAAGAAACGCAAGACCTGTGAACCGGGCGCCCGCAAGCCGAGCGAAGAACCCGGCAAAAAAGAGGCCGAACACCTGTGCTGGACCGAAGTCGGACCGGAACAGTGCAGCAAGCTGCCCAAGCCCGTCACCGAAGGTGAAGGCGCCGGTGAAACGCCCATCGAACACGTCGTCCAGGTCAGCGCCGCGAGCGAATCGGCCTACGCCCTGCTCGCCGACGGGGAAGTGATCTCGTGGGGAAACGACGGCAAGGGCCAGCTCGGCCAGACGCTCGAACCGGGCCCCCACACGTCCTTCACCCGGCCGGCCCGGGTGATGGCCAGCGAAACCGAACCACTGCAGCACGTGGTCGCGATCGCCGCCCAGGCCAATCACGCGCTCGCGCTGCTCGAAGGTGGCCGCGTGGTCGGCTGGGGGGATGCCGCCAACGGCTCGCTCGGCGAACCGTCCGGGACCTGCGGGCACGAACACAAAAACGGTGGCGGGACGTGGCCGTGTGACAGGTACGCGTCGCCGATCACGGCCCTCGACGGGGTCGAAGTTACCGCCGTTGCCGCGGGCAGCGGCTTCAGCGCGGTGCTCGGGAGCGAAGGCCGCGTCTACACCGTCGGCACGAACACCTACGGCGAGCTCGGGATCGGCCCCAGGTGCGAAAACGAAGGTGGCGAAATGGGCTACCAGGGAGTGTGCTACAGCCACGTCTGGAACCCCGTCCCGGGCCTCGAAGACGTGCAGGCGATCTCGGCCGGCCTGAAAGACGTCACCGCGCTCCTCGGCCCCGGCGCCTCCCCTCCCTCGCCGACCGTGGCGAGCGAATCGGGGCCGCTGTCGGTGAAGCTGGAGTGGGGGCTCCCGGGGGCGGAAACCCCCAACCGGCTCGCACAGCGGGTGTGGGAACACCCGGGTGAAAACGAACTGGCGGAAGGGGAATTCGAAGGCGAAGGCTCCGAAGGGGAAGAATCCGAAGAAGTCGGTGAACCTCCGGTCGATGTGACGCTGCCGCTGTTGCGGGTGATCGAATACGTTGAAGGCGAAAAGAAGGTCATCAAAGGCGCCACCGCTGTGGGGGAGATCCTCGAAACCTCGACGGGCAACTGGACCGGCACGCAGCCGCTCAGCTACGAATACCGCTGGCTGCGGTGCAAGAGCGGGAAATGCGTCCCGATCACGCCGTGGGCCCCGGGCGAAGAAGCAAAAGGCGAGGAACTGCCGTTGACCGAAGAAGACGCCGGCTACCAGTTCGAGGCGCAGGTGGCGGCGCGGCACGAAGGTGAAACGCGCGGCATCGCCACCACGGCGGCCAGCGAAATCGTCAAAGCGGAAAGCGAAGGCCGCAAAGTCACCGCCGAATACGCCAACGTCGAAGGAGTCGATGGGCTCCTGTTCGGCCAGCTCTACGGCAAGCCGCTCGAACCCGTCCAGTACGAACTCAAACTCTCCGCCGAAGGTGGGCCGAAGGCGCAGAAGATCCGGACGTTCCTGGTGACCCCCGCTCCCTGAGCCTCGAGGACCGGAGGGCCGCCGAGCCGGGCTCGCGCCCGCCGGCCCTGCGCAGCGGAAGCACGAACCACACCACCGCGAACGGGATCGCGGCGAGGCAGGTCGCCACGACCCCGGCGGGGGCGCCGAACAGCTTTGTCGTGACCAGCATCAGGCACCCGCACATCGCCGCAGCGAGGAAGGCCAGCCCGGCGATCGTCAGGCGGTTGGAGCTGAACACGAGGTGGTGCTTGTCGCCGAGACGGAACAGGAAGCGGTGCTGGGCCGACGGGGCGAGTGTGCAGAGGGCCGCGCAAGCGGTCAGGACGAGCGTGACGAAGTAGACGATCCGCTCGAAGCCACCGACGTGCTCGAAGCCGACGTTGAAGGGCACGATCAGCAGGAACGCGAACAGCACCTGCACCCCGGTGACGACCACGCGCAGCTCCCCCGTGAGTTCGTCCAGGTTGCGGTCAAGCCGCTCGGGAGGGGTCTCGTCACGGCCGTCGTGCTCGTACCACCACGCCTCGTCGGCTGCGGTCTGGCAAGGCTCCGTCCACCCCCGCGCGGCAGACGTGGGGGACAGGCCATGACTCGGGTGACGCTCCCCACCCATTGCCCCTTGCCTACCCGTGCAGTGGAGCCGAAAACAAACCAACCGCAGCACCGGACCGCAGGGGACCGGCCCGAGCGGACGGGCCGATCGTCGGTCGAACGTTTCGCCGTCGGCCGGGCTGTTCTGGCACAGATGCGATCCTGTGTGGGATGGCGGTCGTCGCGAGACCTCGCGCTGCTGACGCGCTGCGACTCGGAAGGCGCCGGTTCCTGGCGCCCGAACGCATCGACATGGCCGCGATCGCAGGCGAACTCGGCGTCAACCGGGTCACGCTGTATCGCTGGTTCGGCTCTCGCGACGACTTCGTGGTGGAGGTCGTGTGGTCGCTCGCGTTGACGACCTTCAGGTGGGTCGAAGACAAAGTCAGCTCAGAGGGCCCGGAGAGGATCGTCGACGTCGTCACGGGGTTCCTCGACACGATCATCACCAACCCCGGCATGCAGCGCTGGCTGGGCGAAGACGGCGAGCACGCGATGCGGCTGCTGACCGGGCGCCAGACCGACTTCCAGCAGCGCCTGATCGGTGAGATCCAGCGGCGTCTGGAAGAGCACGCGAACACGTCGCGACCGGCGCTGCCGGTGGACCTGCACGAGCTTGCGTACGTGATCGTGCGGCTGATCGAGTCCTACACCTACCTCGACCTGATCACCGGTGAACGCCCCGAAGCACGCCGTGCCGAGCCGATCCTGCGAATGCTCCTGAGGGTCGACTCCTAGCCACCCTCACCAGTTGACCGGAGCGGGCGGCTTGGCCGTCATTTCGATCGTGTTGCCGGGTCCCGACATGGTCGCCGAGAGCACCGGGCCGAACAGCCCGCAGCCGCCGAATTCCGGAACCGTGACCTTGGTGGTGAACGAGAACCCGCCCACGACGAGCGCGTTCACCGGCTCGGAGATGCTGAGCGGGAGCTGGATCGGTTCGACGGTCGTGCATCCGATCGGGACGATCAGCAGGCCGACGCCGACGGAGCCGACGAGCTCGTTGGCGGACCCGCTGGCGCTCTCGCTGAAGACCCCGCTGTCGGTCAGCCCGACGGTTCCGTGGATCGTGCCGGTGGGGGTCAGCGCTCCGCGGACGGTCACCGGGATCAACCCGATCAGGAGCGTCTGATCGATCGGCGGGATCGACAGGTTGGCCGTCAGCTGACCGGTGGTGACGTCGCCTTCGGCGCTCAAGGTCGAGCCCTTGGGGACTTCGACCGAGATCCCGCTCTTGGCCTCCGTCACCTTGCCGCTCAGTTCCCACGCCGGCAGGGGCACGATCAGATCCCCCGTCTCCGGTGTCAGTCGGGCCCGGGATGGCAGCGTGGCGCCGGCCGCGTGCTGGCCACAGGTGCTGGGTGCCTTCTTCCCGGCGAGCCGTTCTTCGATCCACTTCATGACGTTGCCGATCGCGGTCGGGTCGGTCAGCAGGTGGTCTCCGGGGTACAGCTGGAAGTCGTCGCTGACCCCCAGCGAGCACCAGGCGTTGTGCAGGGCGACGTCCTGGGCGACCGGCACGAACTCGTCCTCGAGGCCGTGGTAGTGGTAAACGGGGACCGGCACCGTTTTGGTCCCCAGCTGCTGTTCGTTGATCACCTTCTGGATCGACGGGTGTTCGGCCTCCAGTTCGGTGAAGCTCTTGTGGCCGGTCGTGTATTCGGCACTGTTGACGTCGCGGAATTCACGCAGCGACTGGATCGCGCACTCGCTCACCAGCTTGTTCGCCGCTTCCAGGCCGGCGACATTCGAGAGGGCGGCGAGGTCGAATTCTTCGGGGTAGGCGGTGCTCAGCCCGATCAGCCCGTCGAGGCCGAACGCGGTCCCCACCGAGGCGTTGTCGAATTCGCCGATCGCCTGCAGGTTGGCGGGAACGCCGCCGGCCGCGAGCCCGACCATCTTCACTTCGGGCGCGTAGCTGGACTGCAGCTCGGCGGCCCAGCCGGCCGCCTGGCCGCCCTGCGAGTAGCCCCACACGATCACCGGGGCGCTGGAGCTGCTGATCCCCCCGCCGGGGAGCTGCCTGGAGGCCCGCACGATGTCGAGCACCGCCTGGCCCTCGGCGCGCCCGGCGGCGTAGGTCGGTGTGGCCCCGTTGGTGTAACCCTGGTAGTCGGTGACCGTGACCGCGTATCCCTTTTTCAGGGATTCGATGATCGCGCCGCCGTCGTACTCCGTGCCGGCGGCGATCTGCAGCGACGGGGCACATTCGTGGCCGAGACCCTGGGTTCCCTCGGCGTAGGTCACCACCGGCCGCGAGCCGCTCCCCTTCCACGCCGCCGTGGGCACGATCACCGTGCCGGTGACCCAGTCCGGGTGGCCGTGCTGGTCGGTGGACTGGTACAGGACGGTCCAGGCTTTGGTGGCCGGGAGGGTGACGTTGAGGTTGACCGTGGCCGGGCGGTACCAGACCAGTTCCCCGGCACTACCGGCCGGGGTGGGCGTGGGCGGGGTGTAGAACGCCGATCCCGCCGGTCCTTCGGCCGGGGCAGCCAGCGCGCCCACCGGCGCCACCACGCCCCCTACAACGGAAACCGCCAGCAACACGAACGCCATCGCGAACCCGCGCACCATTTCGCATCTCCCCTTTGCTCGACCCCGAAATCTCCCCGGCGCCGCCGTCCTCGGCGGGTCGCAACCCGCCCGGCGGCCCCTTTCCGGACGGAATGTATCATGCAGGGCTCAATGTTGCAATTGCATCGCCGCCAGGGATGCGTTGCATCATGCGGACGGGGCGTTGCGGATGCCGGCGGGGGGCGGCGGCCCGCCCGCCGCGGTCAGTCGCCGAGCAGGCCGACCTGGCGGAGGATCGAGACCGAGTCCGAGTAGACGTCCTTGCGTGCGACCAGGCCGCCCTCGAAGGGGATGATGTCCATCCCGTCCCACTGCACGCGCTCGCCGCTCGGGGGCGAGCGCAGCTCGCCGCGGCGGAGCTCGCTGGAGTGGGTGGCGGTCGCGGTCCACTCCTGCACGACCAGGTCGTCGCGGATGTACACCCGGCGAGCCTGGAAGTGCAGGTCCGGCCAGGACTCGAAGATGCGGGCGATGTGAGGAGCGACCTCCTCACCCTCGGCGCGCTCGCCGGCGGTGTGGTTCTCGAACACCATCCCGGGGGTGTGCAGCGCCACGATCGCCTCCACGTCGTGGGCGTTCCAGGCGTCGTTGTAGTCGTCGATCACCCGCCTGAGGGGATGATCGACGACGCTCACAGGACGGCCCGGGGACGACGAGCGAGGCGATCGGGCGGGGTCACGCCCACTCCATCGGCCGGTACCCGCTGGTGCGGGGGGCGGACACGATCAGCACCGAGGCGACCTCGTCCCCGTCGTTGCGGACGGTCCTGCGCGGCTGGGGATCCAGGCGCACGAAGGTCCCGGCCGGAGCCGGGAGGACGGTGCCATCGATCACCATCGACGGGCTCCCGGAGACGACGAAGAAGACCTCCTCCTGGTCGCGGTCGACCTCGTCGTGCTCGGGGATCGACTCGCCGGGGGGGATGTGGACCACGTTGATGCCGAACGAGCCGCAGCCGAGCGTGCGTCGCACCAGGCTCCAGTTGCCCGTGCTCTCCATGTCCTCCAGCGAGGCCATGCTGTAGCCGCCCTTGCGGGGCCGCTCGGCGCTCATAGGGCGAGCGCCCGTTCGACGATCGCCGCCCCGTCGACCCCCGCCGGCAGGTCGCCGAAGGCGAGGCCACGGTGCTCCAGGCGCCCGCCACAGAAGGCCGACGACACGAAGGGGGGCGAGTGGCGCAGCAGCAGCGAGGCCTGGAGCGAGAGCGCCATGTCCTCGACCAGCCGGCGAGCCTGCCATTCCGCCTGCGGCAGCGAGCTCGGGGGCGCGAGCAGGCGCTCGCGCAGCGCCCCGAGGTGGGCGTCGAAGCGGGGGTCGGCGCCGGCGGCCAGCTCGCACTCGGACAGGAACGCCTCGGCGCACCCGGGCTCGCGCGCCAGCGCCCGCAGGACGTCGAGCGCGATCACGTTGCCCGACCCCTCCCACACCGTCCCCAGCTGGATGTCCCGGTAGAGCTGGGCCAGGAAGGCCTCCTCGACGTACCCGTTGCCGCCGAGGCACTCCAGCGCCTCCGCCGCCAACGGAGCTCCGCGCTTGCACACCCAGTACTTCAGGACCGCGAGCGCCAGGCGGCGGAAACCCGGCTGATCCCCGGCACCGTCGTCGAACGCGCGGGCGAGCCGGATCGTGGCCACGGTGGCCGCCTCGGACTCGAGGGCGAGGTCGGCGAGCACGTTGGTCATCGCCGGCTGGCCGGCGAGCGGGGCCCCGAAGGCGCTGCGGTGGCGCGTGTGCCAGACGGCCTCGGCGACCCCCCGGCGCATCATCCCCGTGACGGCGATCAACGTGTCCAGGCGCGTATAGACGAGCTGCTCGACGATAAAGGCCGTCCCGCGCCCCTCCTCCCCCAGCAGGCGAGCGGGAAGGTGGTCGTACTCGACCTCCGAGGAGGCCAGGCAGCGACCCCCGAGCTTGTCCTTCAGCCGTTGGATGCGGAAGCCGGGATCGGGACGGTTGGCGACGAAACAGGCGATCCCGTTCTCGGTCTGGGCGAGCGTGAAGAAGACGTCGAAGACGGGATGGGTACAGAACCACTTGTGCCCGGTGAGCTCGTACCAGCCGTCGCCTACCGGCTCGGCGACGGTCGAGTTCGCGCGCAGGTCGGACCCTCCCTGCTTCTCGGTGAAGGCCATCCCCGCCTGGGCGAAGCGGTCGTAGTCGGGCAGGGTCAGGCGGTCCTCCCACTCGGCGGCCAGGTCGGAGTCCTGTCGCATGGTGGGGACGGCGGCGTAGTTGATCGCGAACGGGCAGCAGGGCCCGGTGTCGAGCTGGTTGAAGAGGTGGAACATGCCCGCCCTCACGACATGGGCACCGTCGCGGGCCTCGCGCCAGGGGAGCGTGTTCACCTGACGCTCGACGCCGAGGCGCAGCATCCAATGCATCGAAGGGTCGTACTCGACCTCGTCGACCCGGTTGCCGTAGCGGTCGTGGGTACGGAGCACGGGGATGTTGCGCTGGGCGCGCCTGGCGTGCTCCAGCGCCTCCGCGGAGCCCAGGATCCGCGCCAGCTCGCCGACCCGGTCCTCTCCCCACCCCCCGCCTTCGCGGAGCAGGGCCTCCCGCAGGGCGACATCGGCGGAGAAGGGGTCGTAATCGGCCAGCGGAGGGGGCTGGTTGACCACCTCGTGGGTGGCCCAGCGCGACCGGGAGGCCTCGACGGCGCTCATGTCCGGCCCGCCGCCGTGACGCGATCGGTGCCCGCGGAGCTCATCGCTACGGCTCGACTCTACGCGAAGGTGAGGGCCCGCACAAGGCTCGCGGGCGGACCTAGTATTTCACCGTCGCCGTGGCTTCGGTGTAGAAGGTCCCTTTCTGGGTTTCCACTTCCAGCCTTGTTTCGCTGGTGCCTTTGGCGGGGGAGGTGTATTCGAACGGCGTCGCCGCCGAGGACTCCGCCAGACCCGTCGTGGGGATCGCGATTTTGGTGTTGTTGGCGAGCGTGCCGGCGCCGCCGGCTTTGCTGATTTTCGCCGTCACCGCGGTGGCGAGATTGCTCACCACGTTGCCGTATTCGTCGGTCACGGCGACCTGGGCTTCGAACTGCCGGGAATTGCCGATGCTGGTCGTTTCGCACGTGAACAGGCACGTCGCCGAGCTGATTTTGCCCGCCGTCACGACCGGGTTCAGCCACGCCCACCGTCTGGCCGCCGCAGCCTTCACGGTGATCGCCGCCGATCCTTCGTGAGCGGTCGTTTCTTCGAGCACCTTCAGCGTGTTGACGGCGGCATCGTAGAAGCGGAACCCGGTCACGGTTGCTTCGCCGGCGGTGAAGGTGGGTTCGGTGGTCGCCGAGTAGGTCGGGGCTTTGCCGCTGGGGGAGGTGAGGGCGCCTTCATATTTCAGTTTGTGGGTGCGGGCGTAGGTGGTGATCACGTTGTGCCATTCGTCCCAGGCGGCGAGCTTGACTTCGAACGCCACCCCGGCTTCGGGTTCGGCCGTCACGGGAGCCACGTGGAAGCTCTTGAAGGGCCCCACCGTGACTTTGACGGCGACGAGGGCGCCTTCGTTGGAGATCGTGCCCGCCTTCACTTTCAGATGCGCTTCTTCGGGCCGGTAGAGCCTCAGCTGGCCGTTGCTGGTGCCTTCCACCGTGGCGACTCCTTCGGTGAACTTGATCGCGGTCGCTTCGCCGAACGCCACCGCCGTCCCCGTTTCGCTGCTGACCGACGGTTTTGTCCCACTGGGGGCAGCCGAGGCACCTTCGAACACGAGACTGTGGGAGCCGGTGTAGGAGGTGACGGTGCGGTTGGATGCGTCCTTGGCCGTGACGGTGAGGGTCGCGGCTTCGCCCGCCACCAGTTCCGTTTTCGAGCTCGCGAGCACGAGATGGGTCGCGGGGCCGGAGGTGACCGTGACATTCTGGGCTTCGCTGGTGGACGTCCACGAGCGCCACACGGCCGTGACCCGATAGGTGTGGGCCCCGATCGAGACGCCGGTGTCGGTGCAGCTGGTGACGGTCGTGGGAGCGGCGGCGGTCGGGCAGCCGGTGCCCGGAGTGCCGCCTTCGCCGGTGACGTAGTAGTCGACGGTGCCCGAGCCGGGGGGCGTGACAGCGCCCCATTCGAGCGTCACCGCTTCCCCCCCGGGGGTGGCTTTGAGGACGGGGACCGCGAACGTGGTGATGCCGGCGAGCGAGGTGCCCGTGCCGGCTCCACTCCAGTACGCCGCAGCCGTGACGGTCAGGCTCGCGACCGTCGAGAGGGCGACCGCCACGAGAACCGCGAAGCGCTCGGGGCGGAGCCGTTTCACGAGTGGGCGCTCCCCGAATATCTCAGGATGAAGACCGCCCCCTTGCATTCATCCTGGTTGACGGCCTGCAGGTCGAACAGCTCGATCGAGGGAGCGGTGATCCCCTGTGTCGGCAGCGTGACGGTGCCGCCCCCGGGAATCACCACCGGTATCGCCGAGGAGACGTTCGACTGGGTGATGAGCAGGTTTTCTTCGACCGGGCAGCCGGGGTTTTCACTCGCCGCGGTGACCGTCAGGCCGGTGACGTAGATGGTGCCGGTGTTGGGGTTCTTCAGCGCCAGCGGGATCCTGCGGGGGGCACCCCCCGGGTACAGCAGGCCTTCCGGGTTTCCGGAGATGGTGAAGGTGGCGGCCTGGCCGACGGGTGCTTCCCCCCCTCCGGTGGGTTCCGGGGCGGGCGGGGTGCTGGGGGCCGGGGTGGTGGCGGTGGTGCCGGTGCTGGCCGGCGTGCTCGCCGGCGTGCTCGCCGGGGCGGGCGTGGCCGCGGGTGCGGGAGAGGCCGCCGCGCCGAGCACCGTCCAGGTGTAGGAGCCGGGGGTGCTGACGACTTTGCCGGCCACGGCCCGGACCTGGAAGACGTGGGGACCGGCGGCGAGAGCGGGGCGCTTGGTGACGGTCGTGTAGGTGCACCACTTCCCTTGCTTGCCCTTCTTCCCCTTGCATTTCGCGTGCACGGTGTAGACCGCCGGCCCGTAGCGGACCGGGGAGGAGCAGTCCCGGAAGGGGGCGCCGTCGAGCGCGCACTGGAAGTAGATACGGCGTTGGTGGTCGACGAACGAGAAGACCGCGTAGTCCTGCTTGGTGCTCGCCGGAGGGGTCGTGCTGAGGGTGGGAGCCGGGGGCGGATGCGGCGAGGAGGCCTTCGTGGCGCTCACGACGGCCCACGCCCCACCGGTGCCGAGCGTCAGGCAGCACAGCGCCACGGCGACCCCGACGCCGCCTCGGGCCCTGATCGGTGATGGGAATGGGATCTTCATCTGCAGCTCCTCGACAACGTCCTTCAGCTCGCTTTGATCGACCTTCGTGGACCGAGCCCCCAGGGGCTCTGCGATCCGGCATCGGCGCGACGGTGCGACGCTCCGGGGAACGGGTGGCGGCGCGCTGCCGCCACCCTTCGTTCCTCGGTTGTCGAAAGCGCTGCGCCGAACCGCAGAACCTCGCTAGGAGGCGACGCCCTTGAGCGTGATCGTCGCGCTCTTGCAGGTGTCCTGGTTCACGGCTTCGTCTTTCATCTTCAGACTGACCGTGTATTCCTTGGTTTCACCGGCAGCGATCTCGACTTTGGGTTCCTGTTCGCCACCGACGGGAATTTCGAACCATGCTTTTTCACAGCCGGCCGCCGAGGTTTCCTTGACGGTCGTGACGAGCTTCGTGAGAAACTCGGGCTGTTTGACGTCCTTGTTCTTGACCTTCACTTTGGCTTCGATTGTGCCGCCGGGGCTGACCCCTTCGGCGGAGCCGGTGATTTCAAAGCCGGCACCACCGGAGCTCGCGGTGACAGTTGCGGTGCCTTCGCCGGAACTCGTCCAGTAAGCGATAGCCGCCGCGCCACCGAGGGCGAGGATCACGACTGCCACGCCTGCAAGCAGGCGCTTGCTTCTCTTCATGGTGAACATCGTGGTGTACTCCTTTTCGTTGGTTCGGTACGCAGGCCATCCGCAGTGCGGACGGTCGAGCGCGGCTCGTATCGGTCGAGGCGGGTGAGCTCTTGAACAACGCACTCCCGCCGGGCACGCGACACGTTCGTGTTCGCGTCAACGGTTGGGAGGTGCCGCCCATGGCCACCGGGCCACAAGGACGGGGCGGGTGGCGGCTCTCACCACCACCCGCGTCCGTCGGGCCGTTTACGAGACCTGTGCCGAACCTGTGGGCTGGTTTACGAGGCGACGCCCTTGAGCGTGACCGTCGCGCCCTTGCAGGAGTTCTGGTTCACCGCTTCGTCCTTCATCTTCAGAGTGACCGCGTATTCCTTGGTTTCACCAGCCGCGATCTCGACTTTTGGTTCCTGTTCGCCGCCGGCGGTGAG
>DATJOU010000072.1:0-2689 GCA_035506775.1 Solirubrobacteraceae bacterium
GGCCGTTCGGGATGTCGATGTTCCCCCCGGGATCGGGCGGCTGGTCGGGGAGCGGCGTGAACTGCGCCCAGTCGAAGGCCACGCGTGGAATGAAGGTCACGGTGCGCATCACCGTGACGCCGGGATCGAGCAGGAATTGCGTGACGTAAAGCAGCGAGCCGTCCGCGCGGAGCGAGGCCCCCCGCGGGTGGTCCCGCACAGGCAGCGTCGCGACCACCGTGTCGGTGCTGGTGTCGATGCGCGCGACCGAGGCCCCCTCGTAGCTCACGGCGTAGAGCGTCGTGTCGTCCGGCGAGAGCACCACCGCCACCGGGGCCGCCCCCACCGGGATGGTCCCGACGACCGCCCCCACGTCGGTGTCGACGACGTAGATCGCGCTCGTGGCCTCGGCCGCCACGTAGGCCTTGTGGAGCGAATCGGCCAGCGCGATCGCGCGGGGGCGGATCGCGGGGTCGTAGCGGCCGGTGGCCGGGTCCACCGTTGGAAGAGCGGTCCCGAGCAGGATCTCCCGCACCAGCGTCCGGCTCGCGACGTCGATCTGGGAGATCGAATCCGAGTCGGTGTTCACGACCCAGAGCGAGGTCCCGTCGGCGCTGAGCTGCAGCGCGCGTGAGACGCGCGCTTGCCCGAGATCGGGATGGGTGGTGCAGGCCGCGAACGCCGCGACGCCGAGAAAGGAAAGCCAGGGAGACCGCATCAGGGAACCCACGAGAGCTGCGAGAGTTGGAGACAGGGCTGCCCGCGGTCGATGCGGGCGTCCCTGCAGAACGACGGCCCCACCGGCTCGACGCGCCAGTGGATGGGCAGCGGGCTCCGCTCGCCGAGGCCGGAGTGGAGGTCGACCTCGGAGGTGAGCAGGATCCGGTCCGGCATGCGATCGACTCGCGCCAGCCGCGCGGTGAGGAGCGAGAGCCACTGGCTCTCGTGCAGCTCGATCTCCGGCGCCAGCTCCTGGAAGAATCGGCTGGAGCGGGTGCCCACCACCCACGAGAGCTTTCCCTCCGCCACGGGGTGGGCCCGGATCCAGGCGACCGCCTGGGCCGCCGCGGGCGGGACCTCCCGGCGTTCCCGGGCCAGGGGCACGCTCGCGACCGCCATCAAGAGGCTCGCGACCACCGCCGCCCAGCGCTGCGCGCCGAGGAGGCACGCGAGGATCAGGAGCTCCCCCTCGACCAGCGGCAGGAGGTGGCGCGGCTGCTCGACCACGTTCTGGGCGAGGAAGGCCCAGGCCGCGTAGGGGACGAGCATCAGGGCCGCGCGGGTCCAGGCGGGCCGCCAGCGCTTGCCGGCGGGAGTGAGGGCGACGGCCACCCCCACGACCAGGGCAAGCCCGAGCGCGGCCGGCCACCAGGGAGCGAGGCCGTCATAGAACAGCGCGCGCGCGCAGGCCCCGAGGCGCAACAGGGGATCCGGCCGGGTCACGACCGAGCCCCCCCACTGCTCGAAGTGGCCGACCAGGTGGGTTCGCCCGAGCTCCGCGAGCCGGCGGGCGCCGACGACCGAGACGAACGGCACGCCCCACGCGGCGAGGCCGGCCGCGAAGCCGAGCGCGGGCTTCCAGCGCGGAGCGTCGCCGCGAAATACGGCAACCGCCAGCGCGACCGCGAAGGGCCAGTACGACGCCCGCACGCCGAGCCCGAGCCCCAGCGCGACGCCGGCGGCGAGCGGCCAGCTCCGGGCCTCGCGGTCCCCCTCGCCCGGCAACCCGGCGAAGAGGGCGAAGGCGGCGGCGACCAGCGCCACCCCGGTCGCGTCGCTGAGCGCTCCGCTCCCGAGCAGCCAGGGCAGCCAGGCGAAGGGCTGCAGGAGCATCGCCGCGACAGCGGCCCCTTTCCCCCCGAGCCGCCAGGCGAGCAGCCCGAGCGCCACCGCCGTGAGGCCGGAGGCGACGGCCGAGACCAGTTCCGCGGCGGCCAGCGCGGAAAGCCCCAGGTGATGCAGGGCGGTGCCCGCGGCGATGAAGACCGGATAGCCCGGGAACTGCGGCTGGAAGAGGGCCAGGTCGTACTGGCGCGAGATGCCGAAGAGGAAATTGATGGAGTCGTAGTCGTCGGGGAGCGGCGGGCGCACCAGCCACCTCGACAGCCCGACCGCCCCGCCCCCCGCCATCAGGAGCGCCAGCGGCCGGGCGGCCGCCCAGCGAGGGGTCGCGAGCTCCTCGCGGAGCGCGGCGCTATTCGCGAGTGACGTCAAGCTCGCTCCCGAGGGCGGCCGGCAGCCCGAAGCCTCCGGCGATCCCACCATCTGGCAAGTAGAAGGGCGACACGCCCGCGACCTTGGGCGTCGAGAGCTCCCGGATGCAGTCGAGATCGCGATCGCCCAGATCTCCCGGGTGGCCGAGCTCCCCCGTGAGCGCGCGCTCGGCGAGCTCCAGGTGGGCGGGGAGGCACTCTTCCGGATATTGCACCTTGTCGTCCTGGTTCACGTCGTACCAGCCGTTCAACACGAGCTTGTAGGTGCGCATCAGCCGCTGCAAAAGCTCCTGTCCGGTCTGGGCCTGGGCCGGGTTGTTCGCCACCAGCTTGTAGTACTGGCGCAGCGCCCCCGACAGCGTGCCGATGCGGATCGGCGTGTACTGCATCGGGCTGTCGACGCCCGCGGTCGTCCGGTACAGCAGGATGTCGGGCATCCAGAAGCGGGCCGAGAGATCCTGGTAGACCTGCATCGCCCGCTGCCGGTAGGCGTCGTT
>DATJOU010000073.1:0-2045 GCA_035506775.1 Solirubrobacteraceae bacterium
CGTCTGGGGGCCGATGTCGGGACGCGAGCGCGCCAAATACCTGTACCGGATCGCCCGCATCATCCAGGAGCGCTCCCGCGAGCTCGCCGTGCTCGAGAGCCTGGACAACGGCAAGCCGATCCGCGAGTCGCGCGACGTCGACGTCCCCCTGGCGGCGGCGCACTTCTTCTACTACGCCGGCTGGGCGGACAAGCTCTCCTATGCCGGCTTCGGCCCCGACCCGCAGCCGCTCGGGGTCGCAGGCCAGGTGATCCCCTGGAACTTCCCGCTCATGATGGCGGCCTGGAAGCTGGCGCCGGCGCTCGCGGGCGGCAACACCTGCGTCCTCAAGCCGGCCACGACCACTCCGCTCTCGGCCCTGTTGCTGGCCGAGATCATCCAGCAGGCGGACCTCCCGCCCGGCGTGGTCAACGTGCTGACAGGGGCGGGCTCGGTCGCCGGGGCGGCGCTGGTCGCGCACCCGAGGGTGAACAAGGTCGCCTTCACCGGCTCGACCGAGATCGGCAAGGACCTGCAGCGCTCGATCGCCGGCTCGGGCAAGCACCTCACGCTCGAGCTCGGGGGTAAGGCGGCGAACATCGTCTTCGAGGACGCCCCCGTCGACCAGGCGGTGGAGGGCATCGTCAACGGGATCTTCTTCAACCAGGGCGAGGTCTGCTGCGCGGGCTCGCGGCTGTTGGTACAGGAGTCGGTGGCGGAGCTGGTCGTAGACAAGTTGAAGCGCCGGCTCGGGACCCTGCGTGTCGGCGACCCGCTCGACAAGAACACCGATCTCGGCGCCATCAACAACGCCGCTCAGCTGCAGAAGATCCAGAGCATGGTCGAAGAGGGCGTGGCGGAGGGCGCCGTCAGATGGTCGCCCGCCTGCGAGCTGCCGGCGCACGGCTACTGGTTCCCCCCCACTGTGTTCACCGAGGTCTCCCAGGCGCATCGCATCGCCCAGGAGGAGATCTTCGGCCCGGTGCTCTCCGTGCTCACCTTCCGTACTCCGGAGGAGGCGGTCACCAAGGCGAACAACACCGTCTACGGTCTTTCGGCCGGCGTCTGGACGGAGAAGGGCAGCCGCATCCTCTGGATGGCGGGCAAGCTCCGCGCCGGCGTCGTGTGGGCGAACAGCTTCAACCGTTTCGATCCCTCCAGCCCCTTCGGCGGATACCGGGAGTCCGGTTTCGGCCGTGAGGGCGGGCGGCAGGGACTGGCGGCCTACCTCGATGTCTGACCAGCGCCTGGCTGTCCGCAAGACCTACAAGCTCTACATCGGCGGTGCCTTCCCGCGTTCGGAGTCGGGGCGTTCCTACGTGATCGCCGACGCGGAGGGCGCCTTTCTCGCCAATGCCGCCCTCGCCTCGCGCAAGGACGTCCGCGACGCTGTCGTCGCGGCGCACAAGGCCCAGCCCGGCTGGGCCGGGGCCACCGCCTACAACAGGGGCCAGGTGCTCTATCGCGTGGCCGAGATGCTGGACGGGAGGCGGGCCCAGTTCGCCGACGAGGTGGCGGCGCACGAGGGCGTCGGCGCGGAGCGGGCCCTGGCCGGCGTCGACGAGGCCGTGGACCGCTGGGTCTGGTACGCGGGCTGGGCGGACAAAGTGGCGCAGGTGGCCGGCTCGTCGAACCCGGTGGCAGGGCCCTTCTTCAACTTCAGCGTGCCGGAGCCGACAGGTGTGGTCGGCATCGTCGCCCCGCAGCGCTCGTCCCTGCTCGGCCTCGTCAGCGTGCTGGCTCCCGTGCTCGTGACCGGCAACGCGGTGGTGCTGCTCGCGAGCGAGGAGCGCCCCCTGCCGGCTATCACCCTGAGCGAGGTGCTCGCCACCTCCGACGTCCCGGGCGGCGTCTGCAACGTGCTCACCGGCCGGACCGCCGAGCTGGCGCCGGTGCTGGCGGCGCACCGCGACGTCGACGCCCTGGATCTCTCGGGCGCCCCCGAGCAGATGCTGGCCGAGCTGGAGCAGGCCGCCGTCGGGAACGTGAAGCGCGTGCTGCGCCCCGACGCCCGCGACCCCGACTGGGCGGCGGATCCCACCCCGCGGCGGATGCTGGCCTTCCTG
>DATJOU010000074.1:0-3553 GCA_035506775.1 Solirubrobacteraceae bacterium
TGGAGCCCGGTCGTACGGCGGCGGTCCTCATCGCGGCCCCGAGACCGGTCGAGAGGCCGCAGGCGAACAGGCAGGCCCGGTCGAGGGGCGCCTCCCGGTCGATCTTGGCGAGGGCGATCTCGGGCATCACCGTGTACTCGGCGAAGGTCGAGGTGCCCATGAAATGCCTCAACGGCTCGCCGTCGCGCGCGAGCCGGGTGGTGCCGTCGGGGAGGTAGCCGCGGTTCTGCTGCTCGCGGATGGCCAGGCAGAGGTTCGTCAGCGGGCTGAGGCAGTGGACGCACTCTCCGCACTGGGGCGAGAACAGCGTCACGACGTGGTCGCCCACGGACAGGAGCGTCACGTCGGAGCCGCACCGCTCCACCACCCCCGCACCCTCGTGACCGAGGACGGTGGGGGCGTACCCCGACGGGTCCGTGCCGGAGGCCGTGTACATGTCGGTGTGGCACACCCCGCACGCCACCAGGCGGACCAGCACCTCTTTCGGTCCCGGCTCGGCAAGCTCCACCTCCTCGACCACCAACGGGCTGCCGAACTGCTCGAGGACGGCTGCCCGGATCTTCATCGTGCCGCCCGCGCCGCCAGCGACTCCTCGCCGGCGAGCGTCTGGCTGGTGGCGGAGTGGATCTCGACGTGGGCGAGCTCTCCGGGCCCCGCGAGGCCGGGGAAGTTGACGACCTTGTTGTGGCGGGTGCGCCCCCGGAGCCTCTCGGGATCGGTTCGGGAGGGGCCTTCCACGAGCACCTCGACCGTTCGTCCCACGAACCGCTGGGCGCGCTCGAGAGCCCTGGTCTGGACCAGCTCCACGAGTCGCTCCATCCGCTCCACCTTGACCGGGTGCGGGACGATCCCCTCCTCGATCTCGGCGGCGGCCGTCCCGCGGCGGGCCGAGAACAGGAACGTGAAGGCGCTGTCGAAGCCGACCTGGTCCACCACCTCGAGCGTCTCGGCGAAGTCCTCCTCGGTCTCTCCGGGGAAGCCGACGATGATGTCGGTGCTCAGCGCCACGTCGGGCAGGTGCTCGCGGATCAGGGCCACGCGGTCGAGGTACCGCTGCCGGTCGTAGGTGCGCCGCATCGCCTTCAGGATCCGGCTCGACCCTGACTGCAGCGGCAGGTGGATGTGCTCGCACACGGACGGAAGCTCGGCGTGGGCACGGATCACGTCCTCCTTCATGTCCTTCGGGTGGGGGCTCGTGTAGCGGATCCGCTCGATCCCGTCGATCGCGTCGACGGCGGTGAGCAGCTCCGCAAAGCTGCTCCTCGCGGGTAGGTCGCGGCCGTAGGAGTTCACGTTCTGGCCCAGCAGCGTGACCTCCACGACGCCGTCGCGGGCCATCGCCTCAACCTCGTCCACGAGCTCCTCCAGCGGCCGGCTGACCTCCCGGCCCCTGGTCGAGGGGACGATGCAGTAGGAGCACACGCAGTTGCACCCCACGCTGATCTGCAGCCAGCCCTGGTAGGGACGGGCGCGCCGGGCGGGCAGGTGGCCCGTGAAGCCCTCGAACTCGAAGTAACCCTGGGCCGTCAGCGAGTCGCTGGTGAGGAACTCGGCGAGCTTGTGGACCTGGCCCGGCCCGAACGCCACGTCCACGAACGGGAACCGCTCGAACACCTCCTGCTTGACCGACTGCGCCCAGCAGCCCCCGACCCCCACGACCTTCTGCGGCGATTCCCGCTTCAGCCGCCGCGCCTCGCCGAGGTGTGCGATGAAGCGGCTGTCGGCCGACTCCCTGATCGAGCAGGTGTTGAACAGGATCAGGTCGGCTTCGCCTCGCTCGGAGGTCTCGCGGTAGCCCAGCGACTCGAGCATCCCCTTCATCCGCTCGGAGTCGTGCTCGTTCATCTGGCACCCGAAGGTGGTCACGTGGTAGGTGCTCCCCATCTCAGCGAAAGGGTAGGGGACCGGCCAACGCGAGCCCCCAGCTCCTCCTGCGCCGCATCACCGGCGCAGTATCCTCGTTCGCAGACGGCCCCCATGAGCACCGTCGAGTCCCCCACCCACACCGGCACCGACTCCGTCGCCCGCTACTGCGCCGCCTCCAGCGCGAAGGACGTCGAGGGGATGCTCGCGACTCTGTCCCCCGACGTGGAGCTCATCTCTCCGCTGTCGGCAAGCGCGGTCATCCGCGGCAAGGACGACCTTCGTGTGCTGCTCGGGGCCATCTACTCGAGCCTCGAGGGCCTGCGCTGGGGAGCTCCGATCTCGAACGGCTCGAGCGTCGTCACCGTCGGCAGCTCCCGTATCGCCGGCCTGCGGATCGACGACGCGATGATCTTCGAGCTCGGTGCCGATGGGCTCATCGTGCGCATCCGTCCCCACCTGCGCCCGTGGCTGGCCACGACGGTGCTGGCTCTGGTGCTGGGCGTGAAGCTCGCGCCTCACTACGACGTGATGCTCCGCGCCGCCCGCGCCGGCATGTCCGGGCAGCCGAGCTCGAGCTAGAACCCAGGCCGCCGGCGGCCGGCGACCCTACGCGGCCGCGACCGCCGGTTCGCTGGCGATCGGTGGCTCTGCCGGGGCCTCGTCCTTGTCGCGCTCGATCGCGGTCACGGTGGTCTTGCTGATCCCCAGGGCGGCGTAGATCTTGTCTTCGATCTCCCTCGCCACTTCGGGGTGCTCGTCCAGGAAGGCCTTGGCGTTCCCGCGGCCCTGCCCGAGGCGGTCGCTGCCGTAGGAGAAGAACGACCCGGACTTGGACACGATGTTGTGCTCGAGGCCGAGATCGATCAGGCACCCCGAGGTCGAGATCCCCTTGCCGAACTCGATGTCGAACTCGGCCTGGCGGAAGGGCGCCGCCATCTTGTTCTTGACGACCTTCACCCGCACCCGGTTGCCAACCGCCTCGGTGCCGTCCTTGAGCGTCTCGATGCGGCGGATGTCCAGGCGCTGTGAGGCGTAGAACTTCAACGCCCGCCCGCCCGGCTGGGTCTCCGGCGATCCGAACATGACGCCCACCTTTTCCCGGATCTGGTTGGTGAGGATGCACAGCGTGTTGGTGCGGTTGAGGTTGCCCGCGACCTTGCGCATCGCCTGGGACATCATCCGCGCCTGGGCACCGACGGTCTGGTCGCCCATCTGGCCCTCGAGCTCGACCCGCGGGGTGAGCGCCGCCACCGAGTCGATCGCGACCACGTCCACCGCCCCGGAGCGGACCAGCATGTCGGCGATCTCGAGTGCCTGCTCACCGTAGTCCGGCTGGGACACGAGCAGCTCGTCGATGTCCACGCCGATCTCCTTCGCGTACAGCGGGTCCATCGCGTGCTCGGCGTCGATGAACGCACACACCCCTCCGAGCTTCTGCGCCTCGGCGAGCACGTGGTAGATGAGCGTCGTCTTCCCCGAGGACTCGGGACCGTAGAGCTCTACGATCCTCCCCCGGGGGACCCCTCCGATGCCGAGCGCCAGGTCGAGCGACAGCGCCCCGGTGGGGATCGCTTCGCAGCGCACCTGGGCGCCCTCGTCGCCCATCCTCATGACCGTCCCCTTGCCGAACTCGCGCTCGATCTGCGTAAGCGCGCCCTGGAGGGCGGCGTCCCGCGCCTTGGCGGCC
>DATJOU010000075.1:0-13287 GCA_035506775.1 Solirubrobacteraceae bacterium
GCCTATCGCGAAGGGATGTTCTGCGAGCCCGCCTCGGCGGCCTCGGTGGCGGGACTGCTCAAGTACGGCGCCGACGGGGCGGAGCAGATCGTGTGCGTGCTCACCGGGCGGGGGCTGAAGGACCCCGAGACGGCGATCGCCCACAACGACGGTGCCGTGATCCAGTGCGTGGCCGAGACCGCGGCGATCGAGGAAGCGGTCCTGGGTGATCCGTAGGAGGATCGTCCGGGTCCCCGCCTCCTCGGCGAACCTCGGGCCCGGTTTCGATTGCATGGCGGCGGCCCTCACGCCCAGGCTCGAGCTGGAGGTCTCCGAGACCGGGAGCTTCGCGGTCGAGACGGACCTGCCCGTCCCGCGGGACCGCGACAACCTGGTCGTGCGCGCGTTCGAGCGCCTGCACCCGGCCGGCTCCTTCACGTTCGCGATCAGCTCGGAGATCCCGCTGTCGGGGGGGCTCGGCTCGAGCGCGGCGGCCGTCGTCGCCGGGCTGATGGCCGCCGACCATCTGTTCGAGCTGGACGCCGACCTGCTGGCCGAGGCGACGGCCCTGGAGGGGCATCCCGACAACGTCGCCGCCGCCCTCTACGGGGGCTTCGTGATCGTGGCCGACGGGCAGGTCGCCAGGCTCGACCCCCCGAGCGGGCTGGAGGCGCTGGCGGTGGTGCCCGAAGAGGCCGTCCGCACCGAGGCCGCCCGCGGGGCGCTGCCCGCGCAGGTCCCGATCGGGGAGGCCGTCTTCAACGTGGCCCACGCCGCCCTGCTCGGGGTCGGCCTGGCCCGCGGGGACTGGGATCTGCTGTCGCGCGGCCTCCAGGACCGCCTCCACCAGGAGCGCCGCTCGCACCTGTTCCCGCGCTCCTTCGAGCTCGCCACGCGGGCCCGTGAGCTGGGGGCGCTCGGGGCGACGATCTCCGGGGCCGGCCCGACCGTGCTGGTGTGGTGCTTCTACGAGCAGACCGGGGCGGTGGCGAGCGCCCTGGAAGCGGAGGTCGAGGGCTGGGCGCGGCTGATGCGTGCCCCCTTCGACCCCCAGGGGGCCTACGTGGGCGAGCTCTGAACGAGCTCGGCGACCCGCGCGCGGGCGCCCTCGAGCTCGGGCAGGCGCTCCAGCAGTTCGGCCGCCAGGGCCGTGTAGTCGGCGCCCAGGTCGGGCCGGTGGTCGAGGATCGAGCGGGCCCTCTCGGCCGACTCGGCGTACGCGATCGAGGCCCGGATGACGGTGTCGAAGACCTGCTCACCGAAGCGGTCCTTCAGCGAGGCCAGCGCCTCCCGCGAGTGGACGGTACGCATGTCGGCGAGGTTCAGCAGGATCCCGAGCAGCTCGAGATCAGGGTTCAGGCTCTCGCGGGCCAGTTCGACCACTTCCATGGCCTGCTCGACTCCCTGGAGGGCGAAGTACTGCGCCTCGGCGGTGATCAGCGCGCGGTCGGCCGCCACCAGCGCGTTGACCGTCAGCAGGCCCAGCGACGGGGGGCAGTCGATCAGGATCACGTCGTAGTCGTCGAGCCCCTTGGCGAGTGCCCTGCGCAGGGTCAGCTCGCGCCCCATCTTGCCGCCCAGCATCAGCTCCGCCTCCGCCAGGGTCAGGTTGGCAGGGATGATGTCCTCGCTGACCGCCTCGGCCGCGCTCGAGCCGCCCGTCAGGACCTCGGCGATCGTGGGCTCGACGTCGGGCGGCAGGTCGAAGTACTCGGAGAGGTTGCCCTGGGGGTCCAGGTCCACGGCCAGGGTGCTCACCCCACAGCGTCTGAGCACGTCGGTGAGCGTCCGCACCGTGGTCGTCTTGCCGGTGCCGCCCTTCTGCGAGAGGACGGCAATCTTGACGGTCATCGACCCGATACTACGCACCCCGGGCGCGCAGGAGCGGCTAGCCGACCGAGTGCAGCCGGGTGTCCTGATTGGCGGCCGCGCGGACCTCGGCTTCGACCCCGGGGACCGAGAGGAACAGCAGGTGGTAGCGGCCCACCACGATCTCGTCGCCGTCGCTGAGCGTACGCCCGTCGACCCTGGTTCCGTTCACGAACACGCCGTTGAGGCTGCGGTCGTCGAGCAGCCTCACCCCGTCGGGCTGGCGCACGATCAGCGCGTGGCGTCGGGACACCGTCGGGTCGTCGAAGCGGACGTCCGCCGCCAGGCTGCGTCCGACACGTGTCCACTCCCGCGTGAGCGGGACCACCCGCAGCCGTCCTTCCTCGTCGTAGACGACGTAGTCGCCGGGTTTGTCGAGCTGCTCACGGGCCTGTGCCACCCGCGTCTCGTGCTGCGGAGCGGGCGCCGCCATCGACGTCGCGCCCGTGGACGTCGGCTCGGACGCGGGCGGGATCCGCTCGGTGCTGAACATCGAGGCGCGCACGAATTCCTCGGCGCCGCAGGACGGGCACTCGGGCAGATGCTCGGAGCCCTCCAGCGTGACGATGTAGCCGCAACGTGTGCAACGAAAGGAGCCAGCCCCCCTGAAGGCACCCGATCGAACCGACTCCATTTGTGCTCCTCCCTGTCTGTTGGCGCTGCCTGGGTGGGCGCTCCTTCGCCGGAGGAAAGTCGTGCCGATGATAACAAGTTTCTGATCCCCAAAACGTTGATGTAGTCCCGTTAAACCACGGAAAAACCCAACTGCTCCGGCCACAGGGCTGGGCGAGCACCTCCCCGTCGTTCTTTCGTCCGGTACCCCGCCATCCGGGGCTGCAAACGCCCTTGCGGGAGGGTCTGCGCGCAGGACAACGTGGGGTCCGCATCGAAACACGGCAGACGATGGCCAGCGCCACCGCGGACCGCGAAAAACTCGAGCTGCTGCTGCTGCGCCGTGGCATCGGCGCGCTGGAGGCGGACCGCACCAGCTGCGCCGACTGCGGTCGCACGCCGCTCGTGGGAGAGCAGGTCTACGTGTACGGCGGGCGCCGCCCGCGGACCGTCTGCGAGCTGTGCAGCACCCTCCGCCGGGAGGAGCCACAGGTGAGCGCCGCCGTCCGCCACGCCGCCCACGGGCGGACCGTGCGCGTGCTCGCCCCCGCCGCCTGAGCGCCTCCCCGCCCCTGCCACGGCGGATATCGTTGACGCACCTTGGACCCGGTGAGCGTCTCGATCGTCGTATCCACGCCTCGTGAGGAGGTCTTCGACTACCTCCAGGACATCGCCAACCACTCCGAGTTCACCGACCACTTCCTGGTGGACTGGAACCTCACGCGGATGGATTCGGTGGGCCGTGGAGCCGGGGCCCGCTTCCGCGTCAAGGCTCCCGCCAACCGCTTCAGCTGGGCCGACGTGACGTTCGTGGAGGTGGACCGCCCCCACCGCATCGTCGAGATCGGCCGCACCGGCAAGAACAACCGCATCCGCACGCTCGGCGTCTACGAGCTGGCCGAGGCCGCCGGCGGCACCCGCGTCACGTTCACGTTCCGCACCGAGCCCGCGACATTCGCGGACCGGATCGGCGAGAGCCTCGGGGGGCGTTCGTGGATCAGACGCAAGAACGCCCGCGCGCTCCAGCGCCTGCGGGGGATCCTCGAGGAAGGCGTGGGGCGGGGGCAGCGGGTGACCGTTGCCGGGGGCTAGATGGTTGATTCCAGGACGGACCGCCGCCGCTGGGACGTCTGGCCTTCGCCTGCCGGTGTCCTCGGCCTTGCCTTTGCGCCCGGCAAAGGCGGCGGCCTGCGTCCTTGGCAGGCTCGGCCATCCGCACCACCGGAAACACGGCACCCCGTCGTGGAATCAACCATCTAGACTGCCGCCTCGCATGCGACACCGTTCCCGCAGGGCAGCTCTGGCGGCGCTCGGCCTGGTGGCCGTGCTCGCGCTGTCTGCCTGCGGCGACTCCCACACACGGGTCACCACCGGCACCTACGCCGGCGAGTCGGGCGCCAACGCCCCGTACCTCAACGTCGGGCCGCTGATCTACGAGGTCCAGATCTCGCGCCAGCTGAACCCGTGGAACAACGCGGACTCGACCTACCTCGCGGGGCTGGCCCCCGCCGAGCGGCGCCTGCTCCCCGGCCAGGAGTGGTTCGGGGTGTTCCTGCAGGTCTACAACAACAACACCAAAGGGCTGTTCGCCTCCAACCTGATCTCGCTCAGCGACACCCAGGGGAACGTGTACCGGCCGGTCCCGCTGGGACCCACGAACCTGTTCGCCTACCGCGGCGGCCTGGTCCCGTCCAAAGGCATGCTGCCGATCCCCGGCAGCCCGGCCCGCGTGTTCGGCAGCCAGGGGCAGTTGCTGCTGTTCAAGATCGCCAGCATCTCGCTCGACAACCGCCCCCTCGAGCTGAAGATCACCAACCCGCTGAGCCCCCGCACCTCGGCCAGCGCCGAGCTCGACGTCTAGGTCGCTCCGGCGACCAGGGCCCGGCCTCTAGCTCCCTCCCCGCAGCCCCGCTTCCAACACCTGGCGGGCGACGGGCGCGGCGGTCGCCCCGCCGGCACCGTCTTTGACCATCAGCACGCACACGACCAGGCGCGGGTGCAGGGCGGGGGCGAAGGCCGCGAACCAGGCGTCGGTGTTCTGGGCTTCCTCGGCGGAGCACGATTCCTGGTCTTCGCCCCCGGAGGAGTTTTCCTGGGGGGCGCTGTCGGTGGTGGAGCAGGCGCTGCGCAGTTCGGCGGTGCCGGTCTTGCCGGCCACCGTCACCCCCGGGATCGCCGCGGCCGTACCGGTTCCTTCCCGCACCACGCCGATCATCAGCCTTCTGACGGTGCTCGCCACCGAAGCCGACAGCGCCCCCGCCCGCGCGGGCGGCTGGGCCTGGGGCAGGAAGGTCGGCTGGGGGCGCTGGCCGTCGTCGGCGATCGTGGCGGCGACGGTCGCCATCTGCAGCGGCGTGGCCAGCACGCTGCCCTGGCCGATGGCGGTCGAGCCGACGTCCAGTTCCCCCTGGATTTCGCCCGCCCGCGGGAGCGTGCTCTCGGGTGCCCCGGGGATACCCGTAGGGGAGTTGAAGCCGAGCCGTTCGGCGCTCGCCACCAGCCTGGCGGCGCCGAGCTTGACCCCGAGCGGCGAGAACACGGAGTTGCACGACACGGCGAAGGCGGTTTCGAGCGTGCCGCCGCATTCCTCGCCGTTGGCGTTGCTGAGCTTGACCCCGTCGAGGGTCGCGTGGGTGGCGTAGGGGAACACCGTGTGGGGGCTCGCCAGGTGCGCTGTCAGCACGCCCGAGACGGTCACCATCTTAAACGTCGAGCCGGGAGGCTGGAGCCCTTCGAGGCCGATCCCGGCGACCGCGAGGATCTGTCCCGAGGGTCGCATCAGGACGACCCCCCCGTACTGGGACCCGAGCGCGTCCACGGTGTCCTGCTGCAGCGTCGGGGAGATGCTCGTGTGCACCGGCGGCGCCGGGTGCGGCTCGGCCGAGGCCAGCACCCGGCTCCCCGCCAGCAGCTGGCCGCCGGGCGTTCCCCGCAGGCGCTCGTCGAACGCCAGCTCCAGGCCGCTGAGGCCGACCGGCCCCTGCTGGGGGACCCCCATCGCTTCCAGTTCGGAGCGCCTCCCGGCGGGTACCGGGCCGACC
This sequence comes from Solirubrobacteraceae bacterium, assembly GCA_035506775.1. GTDB lineage: Bacteria > Actinomycetota > Thermoleophilia > Solirubrobacterales > Solirubrobacteraceae > Palsa-744. The sequence goes on from DATJOU010000075.1 coordinate 5,502, forward strand.
GTGCCGAGCACGGCGGCGGCAGCCTCGCCGAGCGGTGAGACCCGTGAGCCCGCTTCTTCGCCGCCGGCCCCGGGTGGTGATTCGGCCAGCACGCTGCCGTCGTCGGCCAGCAGCGTCGCCCGGCGGGGCAGGTTGGTGGTGCGCGTGAGCTGCTCGCCCGGGCGCAGCCCGGGGAACGCCACCGAGTGCCCCCACGCCACGGCGGAGGCGCCTTCGGGGCTCACGATCCGCACCCGGTAGGGGAGCACGAGCGTGCCGAACATGCGTGTGCGGGCGCGGATCGGCACCTCGAATTCGTCTGCTCCCAGAGCCCGCGGGGAGCCCGCCGTGCGGGCCGAGATCAGCGTCGCGGTCGCGCCTGCTGAGCGCAGCACCGTTTCCAGGTGGGCGAGGGAGATGCGGGCCCGGGTCCCCGGGTCGAGCTGTTCGTACATCGCCCGGTAGTCCCGCGCCGCCCACTCGCGGGCGAAGCTGCGGGCGAGGGCGTTGGCCCCCATGCCGCCCGACTCGGCGGCCACGTAGGCCCCGAAGGCGAAGGCCAGGACGGCGACCGCGAGCAGCCACCGCACCCGTCGCGTATGAGCCTTACGGTTTGCGGGCACTGAGCCGGTAGAACACTCGTGGTGACATCGCTGGACTGGCTTATTGTCGCGTTCGCCAGCATCCTCGCCCTTCTCGGCTTCCGCCAGGGCTTCATCGTGGGGGCGCTGTCATTCGGGGGCTTCCTGCTCGGCGCCTTCGTCGGCACCAGGCTCGGGCCGCTGCTGCTGCCCCAGGGCTCCGACTCCCCGTACGCCCCCGCCTTCGGCCTGCTCGGGGCGCTGCTGGCCGGGGCTCTCCTGGCGACCGGCTTCGAGGGCTTCGGCTTCAGGCTCCGGCGCGGGCTGGTGATGCCCGGCCTGGGCGTGCTCGACGGCATCCTCGGCGCGGCCCTCGGCGTCGCCGTCGGCCTCGGGATCGTGTGGATCGCCGCCGCGGTGGCGGCCCAGGCGCCGGGCGAGTCCCAGCTGCGGGCGGACATCCAGCGCTCGGTGATCCTGCGCGAGCTGAACGAACTGCTTCCCCCCTCGGGGCCGATCCTGGGGGCGCTTGCGCGTCTCGACCCGCTGCCCTCGATCACCGGCCCCTCGCCGGGCGTGGCGGCGCCGGAACCGCGCCTGGTCGGGGACGCGGCGGTGAGGTCGGCGGCCCACGACGTGGTGCGGGTGATCGGCACCGCCTGCGGGCTGGCGATCGAGGGCTCGGGCTGGAGCGCCGGCAACGACCTGGTGGTGACGAACGCGCACGTGGTCGCGGGCGAGGACGACACCGAGGTCGAGGTGGGGGGCGAAACGCCCGCCATGCCGGCCCGCGTGCTGGCCTTCGACCGCCACGACGACCTCGCCGTGCTCGAGGTCCCCGGTCTCGGGCTGCCGGCCCTCGGCGTCCGCGAAGACCCGCCCTCGGGCACCGCCGGGGTGATCGCCGGCTACCCCGAAAACGGACCCCTCGACCTCGTCCCCGGCAGGATCGGGCGCACCCAGGACGTGCTCACCGAGGACGCCTACGGCAACGGGCCGGTGACCCGTCTGCTGACGCCGCTGCGGGGACGCGTCCGGCCCGGCAACTCCGGGGGGCCGATGCTCGACTCCCGAGGACGGGTGCTGACGACCGTGTTCGCCGCCACGGTGTCCGGGAGCTCCCACGGTGGCTACGGGGTCGCCAACGCCTCGCTGGGGGCGGTGCTGCGGGCCGCCGGGGAACGCGCCGCCGATGGCGTCACTGTCAGCACGGAAGGGTGCACCAGCGGCTGAGGGGGAGCCGCGCGACGGTGGCCCCCGCTACGCTGACCGCCATGTCCAAGACCCTCCTGGTGGCGGAGAAGCCGTCCGTCGGGCAGGACCTCGCCCGCGTTCTCACCGGCCCCTTCCAGAAGCAGGAGGGGTATCTCGAGGGCCCCGACGACATCGTCACCTGGGCCGTCGGGCACCTCGTCCAGCTCGCCGAGCCGGACGCCTACAACGCCAAATACAAGAGCTGGCGCATGGCCGACCTGCCGATCGTGCCGGACCGCTTCAAGCTCGTGGTCCGCGACGAGCGCTCGCGCAAGCAGATGTCGGTGATCACCAGGCTGCTGGCGCGCGAGGACGTCGAGGAGGTCGTCAACGCCTGCGACGCCGGGCGCGAGGGAGAGCTGATCTTCGCCTACACCTACGAGCAGGCCAAGGGCAAGAAGCCGGTCAAGCGGCTGTGGCTCAACTCGATGACGAACGCCGCCATGAAGAGCGCGCTGGGGTCGCTCCAGCCGGCCGCCGAGTTCGAGAGCCTCGAGGAGGCCGCCCGCTCGCGCTCGGAGGCCGACTGGATCGTCGGCATGAACGCCACCCGGGCCGCCACCATCCGGCTGCGCAGCAGCTTCGACGGGGCCGTCTCGCTGGGGCGCGTGCAGACCCCCACGCTGGCGATCGTCGCCCGCCGCGAGGAGGAGATCCGGGCCTTCAAGCCCGAGCCCTACTGGCTCGTGGACGCGGTCTTCGCGGCCGCCCCCCAGAACGGCTCGAACGGCGGCGGCGAGGGCGAGCGCGTCTACCCCGGCCAGTTCCACGCCGCCCCGGGCCAGAGAGAGCTCGCCCGCGGCCCCCGCATCGTCACCCAGGAGCTCGCCGAGGCGATCGTCCGCGCCTGCAGCGGCCGCCCCGGGACGATCACCAAGCTGGAGAAGAAAGAGCAGCGCGAGAAAGCGCCGATGCTCTACGACCTGACGACCCTGCAGCGCGAGGCCAACACCCGCTACGGGTTCTCCGCCCGCCGCACGCTGGCCGCCGCCCAGCGCCTCTACGAGGAGCACAAGGCGCTCACCTACCCGCGCACCAACTCGCGCTACCTGCCCACCGACATGGTCGAGGAGATCAAGCCGATCGCCGAGCTCGTCGGCTCCCACGACGAATACCGGGCCGGCGCGGAATACGTGGCCGGGCTGGACGTGCTGCCGCTGGCCCGCGTGGTCAACGACGAGAAGGTCACCGACCACCACGCGATCATCCCCACCCGCTCCGAGCACAAGCTCGAGAAGATGAACTCGGATGACCGCCGCATCTTCGACATGGCGGCGCGGCGCTTCCTGGCCGTCTTCCACCCCGAGGCGGTGTTCGAGAACACGCGCGTGGAGACGACCGTGGACGGCGCCGAGGAGGTCGGGCCGGCGGGCACGCGGCTGACCTTCCGGACCCGTGGGAAGGTCCTGCTGGTGCCGGGCTGGCGGGCGGTCTACGACGAGGCGCCGGCGGAGGGCCGCGGCGCCGAGGAGCGTGGCGAGGAGGAGGACGAGGCGGCCGACCAGCAGCTTCCCCGGCTGCAGGAGAACGAGCCGGTGGACACGCGCAAGGTCGAGAGCGCCCGCAAGGAAACCAAGCCGCCCCGCCGCTACAGCGACGCCTCGCTGCTGGGGGCGATGGAGACCGCCGGAAAGCTCGTGGAGGACGACGAGCTGCGGGAGGCGATGAAGGACTCCGGCATCGGCACCCCCGCGACCCGCGCGGCCATCATCGAGCGGCTGATCACGGTCGGCTACCTCGAGCGCGACGGGCGGGCCCTGGTCCCGACCGAGAAGGGCATGAACGTGATCAGGCTGCTGGGGGAGCACGCCCTCACGTCTCCCGGCCTCACCGGCTCGTGGGAGCACCGGCTGGGCATGATCGAGCGCGGCGAGGACTCCCGCAAACGCTTCATGCACGACATCTCCGAGTTCGCCGGGGAGACGGTCAAGGAACTCGACGAGGCGCTCAAAGACGTTCGCATTCCCAGGGCCCGGCTCGGTCCCTGCCCGATCTGCGGCCACGAGATCGTCGAGAACCGCAAGGGCTATTCGTGTTGGGCGCGCGACGACCCGGGCTGCGGGTTCGTGATCTGGAAGTCGAAAGCCGGCAAGACGCTGCCGCTGGCGGTCGCCCGGGAACTGATCAGGACCGGCTACACGGCCGCCCCCGTGACGGGCTTCCGGGGCCGCAGCGGGCGCAGCTTCCGCGCCCGCCTGGCGCTCAACCAGACCGACGAGGGCAAATGGCGGGTGGAGTTCGACGAGCCCTGGGCCAGGGAGGGCGTCAAGCCCCCGGACGCCGAAGAGCAGCTCGTCGAGGACCTCGCCCGCGGTGGGGCCGACGGCTCCCCCGGACAGGTCGGCGAGCGCACCGCCGCATAGCAAGCGGACGCGGCCGATCCCGGCCCCGGGCCACGTCCCCGGCGTGCGCCAGGATGGACGGTCGTGTCTCTGACGCTGATCAGCGGACCCGCCAACGCGGGCAAGGCCCAGGCTGTGATGGACGCCGTGCGCGCCGAGCTGGCGGCCGGGCGCCAGCCGCTGCTGGTCGTCCCGACGGCCGCCGACGTGCGCCGCTACACCCGCGAGCTGGCCGGCGACGGGGCCCTGATCGGCGCCCGCGTGACGCGCTTCGGGGGGCTGCTCGGCGAGCTGGTGCGCCGTTCCGGCAGTGACGGGCCGGCGCTGTCCGAGCGCGCCCGCGAGCGGCTGATCGCGCTCGCCAGCCGCCGGGCGGGGCTGGCCGCGCCGGGCGATGAGCCCCTCTCGGAGGGCCTCTCGCGCGCCGTCCGGGAGCTGCTCGAGGACCTCCACACCGGCTCCCTGACGCCTGCCCGGCTGCGGGGGGCGCTGGCCGACCTGGATGCCCGCCACCCCGGCGAGGGCCCCTCGCGCCGGCGCCTGGGGGAGCTGTACGCGGGTTACGAGGATGAGCTGCGGCGGCTGGGAACGCCCGACGTCCAGCAACGCCGGCTCGCGGCGCTGGCGGCGATCAGGGCCGACCCGTCGCGGTGGGGCGAGACGCCGGTGCTGCTGTATGGCTTCGACGACCTCGGCCCGCTGCAGCTCGAGGCGGTCACCACGCTCGCCGGCACGGCGGCCGCGGTGACCGTGTCGCTGAGCTTCGAGGAGGGCCGCACCGCCTTCGCCGGCCGCGCCGCCGCCTACGAGGCGCTGGCCCCGCTGGCGGCCGAGCATCAGCGCCTCGCGGCACGTGAGGACTACTACGCTCCAGGGGCCGCCCGCGCGCTGGGTCACCTCGAGCGGCGGCTGTTCGAGCCCGACTCGCCGCGGGTGCCGGCAGGGGGCACGGTGCGGCTGCTCGAGGGGGCCGGCGAACGCGCCGAGCTGGAGCTGGTGGCGCGGGAGATCTCCGGGCTGCTGGCGGGCGGGATGCCCGCGGGCGAGATCGCGGTCGCGGTCAGGGGCGGAGGGGTCTCCCTCGAGCTGCTCGGAGAGGTGCTCGAGCGCGCCGGCGTGCCCGCCGCGATCCAACGGCCGGTGCCGCTTGGCGACAGCGCGATCGGCAGGGCGCTGATCGGCCTGCTGCGCTGCGTGCCGCGCGTCGCGGACGGGGTGCCGCCCGGCACGAGCGCCGATCTGCTTGCCTGGCTGCGGTCGCCCGGGCTGTTGCGGGTGCCGGCGCTGGCCGACGACCTCGAGCGCGGGCTGCGACGCCGCGGGGCGACTGCCGTGTCTCAGGCGCGGGCCCTGTGGGAGCAGCGCAACTGGCCCTTGGAGGCGATCGACGAGCTGCAGGCGGCACAGGCCCGCTCCCCGCTGGCGCTGATCGACCGCTGCGGACGGGAGCTCGCGCGGTTGCTGAGCGCACCGCTGCAGGGCACCGCCACGGTGCTGGCCGGAGAGCACGCCGACGAGGGGCTGGCCCACGCAGCGGCCGCCCGGGCGCTGGGCGAGCTGCGCGAGCTGGCCGGGCGCGCGCCGGAGCTCGCCCCGGGCGACGCGTCGGCGCTGGCCGGCGAGCTGGCGGCGGTCGAGTTCCTCGGCGGCCGTCCCCCCGGCGGCGACGTGGTGGCAGTTCTCGACCCGCTGGCGCTGCGCGCGCGACGGGTCAGGGCCCTGTTCCTGTGCGGCCTGCAGGAAGGCTCCTTCCCCTCCCAGCGCCGGCGCCGGCGCCTGCTCTCCGAGGAGGACCGCTACGAGCTCGAGCGCCTGACCGGTGTGCGGCTCGGCCGCCCCGAGGACCCGCTCGCCGCCGAGCGCTATCTCCTGTACGCGGCCGTGTCGCGCCCGGAGGAGCTGCTGGTGCTGAGCTGGCACCTGGCCGACGACGAAGGCCTTTCGACGAGCAGGTCGTTGTTCGTCGAGGACGTCTGCGACCTGTTCGAGGCGGAGCTGCTCGACCAGCCGCTGCGCGGGGGCGCCGCGGCCACCCCACCGGGAGCGCCCGGGGCCGCGGGCGGCGGCCGCGAGGAGTGGCTGCGGGACGAGCGGGTGCTGGCCGAGCTGGGCGGCCGTCCGTGGTCGGCGAGCCAGCTCGAGAAATACATCGGCTGCCCGATGCGCTGGTACGTCGAGCGGATCCTGAACCCCGCCTCCTGGGACCCGGACGCCGAGCCGCTGCGGCGCGGGGGGCTTGCCCACGCCGCGCTCAAGGACACGCTCGAGGGGTTGCGGGAGCGCACCGGCAGCGCCGCCGTGACGCCCGCCACGCTGGAGACGGCACGCGAGCTGCTGGTGCGGGCGCTGGCCGAGCGCGAGCCCGAACATCCGCTGTCGGTCTCCGGCGAGCGCCTGCCCGGGGCGCGGCTGCGGCTGCGGAGCGACCTCGAGCGCTACCTCGAGCACGCCGCGCGGGTGCAGTGGCCGCTGGAGCCCGGACCGCTCGAGCTGTCGTTCGGCCTGCCGGCGGAGGAGGAGGGCGATCTGGAGCTCCCGGCCTTCGAGCTGGGCGACGGCGTCGTGCTGCGCGGGCGGATCGACCGCGTCGACGAGTCCCCGTCCGGGGACGCGGTGGTGGTGGACTACAAGAGCGGCAACGCCGCCCTGCCCACGCGCTGGATGGGGGAGGGCAAGGTCCAGGTCCCGCTGTACATGCTGGCGGTGGAGCGGCTGCTCGGGCGCACCGCCGCGGGCGGCTTCTACCAGCCCCTGTCGGGCGGGGACCTGCGGGCGCGCGGGATCCTCGACGAGGACACGGGCATCGAGCTCGGCTCGGTCCGAGGCGATGAGCGGCCCGGCGAGGAGGTTCGTGAGCTGCTCGGGCAGGCGCTCGAGCTGGCCCTCTCGGCGGCGGGCCGGGCGCGCGGCGGCGAGCTCGAGCCCAAACCCGAGAGCTGCACCCCGGGGGGTGGCGGCTGCGCGTACCCCTCGATCTGCCGGTGTCGCTGACCGGGGAGCAGCTCGCCGCCGTGGAGCGGCGTTCCGGGCCGCTCTCGCTGTCGGCGGCGGCCGGCAGCGGCAAGACGGCGGTGCTGGTGGAGCGCTTCGTGGCCGCCGTGCTGCAGGACGGCCGCAGCCCGTCGGAGATCCTCGCGATCACGTTCACCGAGCGGGCGGCCGGAGAGCTGCGTGAGCGTGTCCGCTCGACCTTCCTCGAGCTCGGCGAGCGCGCCGCCGCACGGGACACCGAGGCCGCCTACGTCTCCACGATCCACGGCTTCTGCGCGCGCGTGCTCGCCGCCCACCCGCTCGCCGCCGGCCTGGACCCCGGCTTCCGGGTGCTCGACGACGCCGTCGCCGGGCGCCTGCGCCAGGTCGCCTTCCAGGCGGCGCTGGGGGAGTTCGTGCGGGCCGAAGATCCCGCGGCGGTGGCGCTGGTGGCCGCCTACGGGCCCGACCGGCTGCGCCCGATGATCGAATCGGTCCACGCCCAGCTGCGCAGCCGTGGCCGGCGGATCCCGCGGCTGCCGGCGCCGCCCCCGCCCCGGGAGGGGCAGCCGCAGGACGCGCGCGCCTCCGCCGCGTGCCTGCTGCTGGACCGGCTCCTGGCCGGCTTCACGGACACCTATGAGGCCCTGAAGAGCGAGC
>DATJOU010000076.1:0-5885 GCA_035506775.1 Solirubrobacteraceae bacterium
CGCGCTCGGACTGCAGCTCGCGAGCGATCCGCCGGCCGGCGCCGGGGTCGCGGAAGGACTCGGTCCCGACCGCCACGAGGCTCGCCCCCACGTCCAGCAGCTGGCGCGCGTGGGCTCCGCTCTGGACCCCGCCCATGCCGATCACGGGGATCCGGACCCGCTCGGCGACGGCCGCCACCTGCGCCAGCGCGACGGCGCGCACAGCCGGCCCCGAGAGCCCGCCGGTCCTCCCCCCCAGCCACGGCCGCGCACGGGCGCCGTCGAGCGCCGGGGCGAGGGCCATCGCGCGCAGGGTGTTGATCAGCGAGACCGCGTCCGCACCGCCCTCTTCGGCCGCCACCGCGCAGGCCGGCACGTCGGCGGCGTTGGGGGTGAGCTTGACGACCAGCGGCTTGCCGGTGGCCCCCCGAAGCTCGCCGAGCACCGCCCGCAGCTGGTCGGGGTCGGCCCCGATGTCGAGCCCCGTCTGCACGTTCGGGCACGAGACGTTGAGCTCGACGGCCGCGATCTCCTCGTGGCGGTCGCACGCCTCCACCAGCTCCCGCAGCTCGGCGGCGGTCGAGCCCATCACGTTCGTAAACAGGGGCACGCCCCGGAGCTCGCCACCGGGTTCGTGCCCCCGCGTGGTGATACCCGCAAGTCGCGGCAGGTCATTCGCGAGATATGACGAGAGCCCCTTGTTGGGTAGCCCGATCGAGTTGATCATCCCGGCGGGCACCTCCCACACCCGCGGCGGCGGGTTGCCCCGGCGGGGCTCCAGCGTGATCGTCTTGGAGACGTACGCGGCGAAGGGAAAGTCCTCCAGCAGGCCGGCCCCGAAGGCCTCGCAGGCGGCGAGCGCGTCGAACGTCCCGGACCCGTTGATCACCGGGTGGGCCAGCTCCAGCCCGCAGAAGTCCACGCTCACGCGGGCGCCCCCGCGTACTCGCCCACCTCGCCGAGGGCCTCGGCGTCGATCACGGGACCGTCCACGCACACGCGCAGGTAGCTCCCGTCGCGAGCCGGGACCACGCACCCGAAGCAGGCCCCGAAGCCGCAAGCCATCGGCGCCTCGAGGGCGAGCTGGGCCGGCACCTGCAGTTGCGAGCACAGCGCCCGCACGGCCTCGAGCATCGGCCCGGGCCCGCACGCGAACACCTCCGCCTCGCGGTCCTCCTCGAGCTCGCGCCGCAGCAGCTCCGCGACCGTCCCGCGGTGCCCGACGGAGCCGTCGTCGGTGGCCACGTGGACGTCGAGCATCAGCTCGGCGGCCCGTGCCCGCTCGCCGTCGCGGAAGCCGAGCAGCGCCCGCGTGGCCGCAGCGAGCCGGTCCTGGAGGATCATCAGCGGGGCGATCCCGACCCCGCCCCCGACCAGCAGCGCGCGCCGCCCCGGCTGCGGCGGGCGAAAGCCGCGTCCCAGCGGCCCCACCGAGAACACCCGCTCGCCGGGTGCCAGCTCGCACAGCCGGCTGGTCCCGGGACCGACGTCCTCGAGCAGGAAGTGGGCCTCCCCGCCGCGGTGGCGGGCCACCGACAGCGCCCGGGGCAGGAACGGGCGCTCGTCCTGTCCCCCTCCCCAGTGCTGCTCGGCGGCGAGCATCGCGAACTGCCCCGGGGCGCACCCGCCGTCCGGGTCGTGGACCCGCAGCAGCCGGTAGCTCCCCACCCTCTCGTTGGCTGTGACCTCCAGCGGGCGGCGTTCGGGTTTGGCGGTCGCGGAGCTCCAGCTCACGCCACGCCGGCCCCGCGGGAGAGGGTCGCGTCCGTGGATGGGTGCTCGCCCGTTTCCCAGGCCCCGCGAGGCTCGCGGTGCAGCTCCTGCAGGCACAGCACCTCGGGCTCGCCGTCACGCCCGGCGCGGGCGATCGCCCGCGCCGCGGAGGCACCGGCGGCGAGCGTCGTCAGGCACGGGATGCCGTGGGCCACGGCGGCGCGGCGGATCTCGTGGCCGTCGCTGCGGGCCCCGACCCCCGTGGGGGTGTTGACGACCAGGTCCACCTCGCCCCGCTCGATCCAGTCGAGCACGTGCGGGGAGCCCTCCCCGAGCTTGTTCAGCGGCGTCACCGGCACCCCCATGCGCGCGATCGCCTGCGCCGTGCCGCGGGTGGCGAGGATGCGAAAGCCGTTGTCGTGCAGCGTCTGGGCGATCCCGGCGGCCGCCGTCTTGTCTTCGTCGGTGACGGTGATGAACACGGTCCCGCCGCGCGGCAGCGGCACCCCGGCCGCGGCCTGGGCCTTGGCGAAGGCGGTCGGGAAGTCGCGGGCGATCCCCATCACCTCCCCCGTCGAGCGCATCTCCGGCCCCAGCAGCGCGTCGGAGCCCTCGAAGCGGTCGAAGGGAAGCACCGCCTCCTTGACCGACACGTGGCTGCCAAAGCCGAGCCCCTGGCGCTCGGGCGGCAGGCCGAAGGAGGCGATCTTCTCGCCCAGCATGATCCGGCAGGCGAGCTTCGCCAGCGGAACCGCCACCGCCTTGGAGACGAACGGGACGGTGCGCGAGGCACGGGGGTTGGCCTCGATCACGTACAGCTCCCCGGCGTGGATCGCGAACTGGACGTTGAGCAGCCCCACGACCCCGATCGCCAGCGCGATGTCGCTGGTGGCGGCGCGGATCTGGTCGAGCATCTCTTCCCCCAGCGAGTGCGGGGGCAGCACGCAGGCGCTGTCGCCGGAGTGCACCCCGGCCTCCTCGACGTGCTGCATGATCCCCCCGATCCACACCTGCTCGCGGTCGCAGAGGGCGTCCACGTCAACCTCCAGCGAGTCCTCCAGGAAACGGTCGAGGTAGATCCGCCCGCCACTGCCGGCCTCGCGGCGCAGGTACCCGGCCAGATCGTCCTGGGAGTACACGATCTCCATCGCCCTCCCCCCGAGCACGTAGGAGGGGCGCACCAGCAGCGGGAAGCCGACCGTCTCGGCGCTGGCCAGCGCCTCCTCGACCGTCCCGGCGGAGGCATACGGGGGGGCCTTGTAGCCGAGCTCGTCGAGCAGCCTGCCGAAGCGGGCCCGGTCCTCGGCCAGGTCGATCGCCTCGACGCTCGTCCCCAGCAGCGGAACCCCCGCCCGCTCGAGGCCGGAGGCGAGCTTCAGCGGGGTCTGGCCGCCGAACTGGACGACCACGCCCAGGGGATGCTCGTGCTCGACCACCGCCAGCACGTCCTCGAGCGTCAGCGGCTCGAAGTACAGGCGGTCGGAGGTGTCGTAGTCGGTCGAGACCGTCTCCGGGTTGCAGTTGATCATCACCGCGTCGCGGCCGGAGTCGCGCACCGTCATGGCGGCGTGGACGCAGCAGTAGTCGAACTCGATCCCCTGGCCGATGCGGTTGGGGCCGGCACCGAGGATCACCACCGACTCCCGCTCGCCGCGGTGCACCTCGTTGGCGGCCCGGCGCTCCCAGCCGGAGTAGTAGTAGGGGGTGCGGGCCGGGAACTCGGCCGCGCAGGTGTCCACCGAGCGGAACGAGCGCTCTCCGGTGCAGGCCGCGTCGGGGTCGCGTGCCAGCCCCCGCAGCTCGCGCAGGAACCAGGGGTCGATCATGGTCGCCTCCTGGACCGCCTCCAGCTCGACCTCCCGGCGCAGCAGCTCGAGCAGGGCCTCGAAGCGCTCCGGTCCCGGAACCGCGACCGACTCCAGCAGCTGCCCCTCGGTCAGCTCGGTGACCGCCGGCTGCTTGTCGAGCTCGCGCGAGCGGAGCGCCTTCGCGAACGCCTGCTTGAAGGTCCGCCCGATCGCCATCGCCTCCCCCACCGAGCGCATGTGCGTGGACAGCGTGGGGTCGGTCCCGGGGAACTTCTCGAACGCGAACCGGGGCCACTTCACGACCACGTAGTCGATCGTCGGCTCGAAGCAGGCCGGGGTCACGCCGGTGATGTCGTTGTCGATCTCGTCGAGGCGGTAGCCGACCGCCAGCCGGGCGGCGATCTTCGCGATCGGGAACCCGGTCGCCTTCGAGGCCAGCGCCGAGGAGCGCGACACGCGCGGGTTCATCTCGATCACGAGGATCTCCTCGGTGTGGGGGTTGACCGCGAACTGGACGTTCGAGCCCCCGGTCTCGACCCCGACCGCCCGGATCACCGCGATCGCCTGGTCGCGGACGCGCTGGTAGACGTTGTCGGAGAGGGTCTGCTGGGGGGCCACGGTGACCGAGTCGCCGGTGTGGACCCCCATCGGGTCCACGTTCTCGATCGAGCACACGACCACCACGTTGTCGGCGCGGTCGCGCATCACCTCCAGCTCGAACTCGCCCCACCCGATCACCGACTCGTCGAGCAGCACCTGGCCGATCGGCGAGGCCTCCAGGCCGCGGGCCACGATCGTCCGGAACTCCTCCTCGGTACGGGCGATCCCGCCGCCGCGCCCCCCGAGCGTGAAGGCGGGGCGGATGATGCACGGCAGCCCCACCAGCGGGAGCGCCTCCACCGCGCCCTCGAGGCTGGTGGCGATCTCGCTGCGGGGCATCCGCAGGCCGGCCTTCGTCATCGCCTCGCGGAACAGCTCGCGGTCCTCTGCGCACGCGATCGCGCGGTAGTCGGCCCCGATCAGCTCGACCCCGAAGCGCTCGAGGGTGCCGTCGTCCTGGAGCGCCTTCGAGAGGTTGAGGGCCGTCTGCCCGCCCAGCGTCCCGAGCAGCGCGTCGGGGCGCTCGCGCTCGATCACCTGCGCCACCGTCGAGGGCTGCAGCGGCTCGATGTAGGTGGCGTCGGCGATTTCCGGGTCGGTCATGATCGTGGCCGGGTTGGAGTTGACGAGCACCACCTCGTAGCCCTCCTCGCGCAGCACCTTGCAGGCCTGCACGCCGCTGTAGTCGAACTCCGCGGCCTGGCCGATCACGATCGGGCCGGAGCCCAGGATCAGGATCTTTTGGATGTCCTCGCGGCGGGGCACGGGCGGGCTAGGACGCTCCCCCGTCCGCATCCGCGCCCGCGACGCCGATCCGCTGCAGGAAGCGGTCGAACAGGTACAGGCTGTCGTGGGGCCCGGGGCCCGCCTCGGGGTGGTACTGGACCGCCCCCCCGGGGACGTCGAGCAGCTCCAGGCCCTCGACGGTGCGGTCATACAGGTTCACGTGGGTCAGCTCGGCGACCCCGAAGTCGGTCTCCCAGCGGACCGGCTCGTCGGTCTCGATCGTCCGCTGCGCGCCCGGTGCGAGGGCGGCGAAGCCGTGGTTCTGGGAGGTGATCTCCACGCGGCCGGTGTGCAGGTCGCGGACCGGGTGGTTGGCGCCGCGGTGGCCGAAGGGCAGCTTGTACGTCTCCAGCCCGACCGCACGGCACAGCAGCTGGTGGCCGAGGCAGATCCCCCACACCGGCTTGCGCCCGATCAGCTCGCGGACGGTGGCGACGATCTCCCCCAGCGCGGCCGGGTCGCCGGGGCCGTTGGCGAGGAACACGGCGTCGGGGTCCTCCTCCAGCAGCTGGGCGGCCGAGCTCGAGCACGGGTGCAGCGACACGCGGGCCCCGCGGGCCACCAGCTCGCGCACCATCGAGGCCTTGATGCCGGTGTCGAGCACCGCGATCCGGGGCCCGTCGCCGCTGCCGTGGCGGGTCACCGACTCGGGGGTCACCACGCTGGCCAGGTCCTGGCCGGCCATCGGCGGCTCGGCACCGATCAGCTCCAGCGCCTCGCCCTCGGAGAGGGAGTCCGGGAACAGCCCGCCGCGCATCGCGCCGGCCTGGCGGATGTGCTGCACCAGCGAGCGGGTGTCGAGCCCGCTGATGGCGGGAACCCCGCAGTCGGCCAGCCAGTCCAGCCAGCCCCGCTCGGCGGAGGGGGCGTCCTCGCGGTTGCCGGCCTCGCGCATGATCGCCGCCCGGGCCCACACCCGCTCGGACTCCATCGCCTCCGAGCTGGCACCGTAGTTGCCGATGTGGGGGTAGGTGAAGGTGATCAGCTGCCCGGCGAACG
>DATJOU010000077.1:0-6871 GCA_035506775.1 Solirubrobacteraceae bacterium
GCTGGAGGCGCCCTCCCCGCTGCAGCCACCGTCGGCCGAACGTCTCGACGGGGTCGTGCTGGGGGTGCCCGGCGAGCTGACCGGCGAGGGCATCGAAGCCGGCGTGCTGGAGTCATTCAACGCCGCCGTGGCCCGCGCCGAACAGCTGGGGGCTGGCGTCCGCGAGGTCCACCTCCCGCACGCGCCCCACGCCCTCTCGGCGTATTACGTGCTCGCCCCCGCCGAGGCCTCCTCCAACCTCGCCCGCTACGACGGCGTCCGCTACGGGCTCCGGGCCGAGGGCGCCGAGGACCTCCTGGACATGTACACCCGCACCCGTCACGACGGCTTCGGGCCCGAGGTCAAGCGGCGCATCATGCTCGGCACCTACGCCCTCTCCTCCGGCTACTACGACGCCTACTACGGCCACGCCCAGCGGGTGCGGACGAAGATCTCCGAGGACTTCGCGGCCGCCTTCGAGGAGGTCGACCTGATCGCCACCCCGACCGCCCCGAGCGTCGCCTTCGGGCTCGGCGAGAAGACGGGCGACCCGCTGGCGATGTACCTCAACGACTACTGCACGGTGCCGATGTCGCTGGCCGGCATCCCCGCCATCTCGATCCCCTGCGGGCTCAGCGACGGGTTGCCCGTCGGCCTGCAGCTGGCCGGGCCGGCGTTCAGCGAGACCCGCCTGCTCGACGCGGCCCACGCGCTCGAGCGGGCGCTCGAGTTCGACGGAGCGCCCGCCCGTGTCTGAGCTGGAGGCCGTGATCGGGCTGGAGATCCACGTCCAGCTGGCCACCGCCACGAAGATGTTCTGCGGCTGCCCGCTGTCGTTCGGGGACCCTCCCAACACCCACACCTGCCCCGTCTGCCTGGGGCTCCCCGGGAGCCTCCCGGTGGTCAACGCGCGGGCGGTCCACTTCGGGCTGATGATCGGGCTGGCGGTCGGATCGGAACTGGCCCCGCGATCGCTCTTCCACCGCAAGAACTACTTCTATCCGGACCTCCCGAAGGGCTACCAGATCTCCCAGTACAGCGAGCCCCTGTGCAGCGGCGGGGAGCTGGGCGGGATCCGCATCCACCGCGTCCACCTCGAGGAGGACGCCGCCAAGCTGATCCACGTCGGCGAGAGCGGCCGCATCCACGGCTCCGAGCAGAGCGTCGTGGACTTCAACCGCGGCGGCACCCCGCTGGCGGAGATCGTCACCGAGCCCGACATCCGCTCCGCCGAGCAGGCGAGCGAATGGCTGAAGCTGCTGCGCTCGACCCTGCGCGCGCTGGGGGTCAGCGACGTGAACATGGAGCAGGGGTCGCTGCGGGCCGACGCCAACATCTCCCTGCGCCCCTCCGGCAGCTCCGAGCTCGGCGTCAAGACGGAGCTGAAGAACATGAACTCCTTTCGCTTCATCGAACGCGGCATCCGCGCCGAGCTCGCCCGCCAGGAGAAGCTGCTCACGTCCGGCGGGCGGGTCGAGCAGGAGACCCTCCACTTCGACCCCGACAGCGGCGCGATCACCTCCCTGCGCTCCAAGGAGGAGGCCCACGACTACCGCTACTTCCCCGACCCGGACCTCGTCCCCGTCGCGATCGGCCCTGAGATGATCGAGGCCGCCCGCGCGGACATGGCCGAGCTGCCCACCGCCAGGGCCGAGCGCCTGCAGGCCGAGGCCGGGCTGAGCCCCGACAGCGCCCACGCCCTCACCGCCCGTGCCGAGCTGGGCGACTTCTTCGAGCAGGCGCTCGCCGCCTCGACGGCGGAGGTGCCGCCGCAGACGCTCGCCAACTGGCTCACGGTCGAGCTGGTCCCCCGCCTGGAGGAGGTCGAGGATCCCGCCGAGTCGCCCGTCACCCCGGATGCGCTGGCCTCGCTGGTGGCGCTGGTGGCCGCCAGGCAGGTGAGCGTCGGCGTCGGGCGCCAGGTCCTCGACAGGCTCGTGGCAGAAGGGGGGGACCCGGCCGAGATCGTCAGCAGCGAGGGCCTCACCGCGATCGCCGACGAGGCCGAGCTGGCCCGGATCGTGGCCGAGGCGCTGGCGGCCAACGCCGACGCCGCCGAGCGGGTGCGGGCCGGCAACGACAAGGCGATCGGCCCGATCGTGGGCCACGTCATGCGCGAGACCAAGGGCCGCGCCGACGGGGCTGAGGTCTCCCGCCTGATCCACGCTCAGCTCGGGGCCTGAGGGCCCCACGCCCGTAAAGGGCTCAGGACGCCTCGAGCAGGAACCGCTCCAGGCTGGCGGGGAACTGCGGGGCCGCGGCCACGAAATGTCCGGCACCCGGCGTGATCACGCGGCGGGAGTTGAGCGCCGCCGCAACCGCGTCGCACATCCGCTCGATGACGGGCGCGTGGTTCCCCGACGCGACCAGGGTCGGGAAGCCGGCCCTCCCGAGCTGGTGCAGGGGCAGGCGCGCCTCGCTGGGAGGTCTGCTGCCCTGGGCCCGACGGACACCTCGCTTGACCTCCTCGGGGAGAGGCCCGTCGCCCGTGATCGGCGCGCCGGCGATCGTGAGGAACTCACGCAGGGCGGCCGGATCGGTCTCCAGCCCGTGGCGCAGGACGGTGTCGCCGATGCTCCGAAAGCGATCCACCTCGGGATCGTCGGCGGGCTCGAAGATCGCCGGCTCGAGCAGGGTCAGCGAACGCACCCGCTCGGGCCGGCGGGCGGCCGCGATCACGGCTCCCACCGCCCCGTAGGAATGCGCGACCAGGTGCGGACGGTGATCGAGCAGCGGTGCCAGGTCGGCCGCGTCGACCTCGAAATCCTGGCGACCATCGACCGCCTGAGGGCTCGGGGGATAGCCACGGCGGTGGGCGAAGGCAAGGGTCCAGGACTCGCTCAGCCGCTCGAGCCCGGACCACGTCGTCGCGGGGCTCGCACCGCCGTGGACGAGCAGCACCTCCGGCCCTCTGCCCGCGCGGGTCACGGCGATGTGGCCTTGGTCGGGCACGCGGGAACCACTATCAGGCCCTCCCGCCCCGCGCCGTCGCACCCGGGGCATCCATGGGGCGCACATTTTGGACGCCCGGCCAATGGTTCTCGCCGGTGGCCCCGCCACCATGTGCCGCATGGATCGGAACGTCGCGAGCCTCTACCCCTCAGCCCAGCGACGGCTCCTCCTGCCTCCCGGGGGGCCCCTCGTGGGCTCCCCGGGAGCTCGGATCCACCGCGAATAGCGGACAACCACGGACGGCAACATCCGGCGACCGGTCTCCCTCCCGGCGTCGATCCCGCGTATGCGACCGGGCGGGTTCCTCCATCCGCCCGGTCGCAGCGGGGCTCTCACCGCTTGCGGCCGGGGCGCGGTAGGGCGGTAGAATCGTTCTCGCATGAACGAATCCTCGTCACGCTCGATCGGACGCACGGTGGTCGCCGTGATCGTCGCCCTGGTGGCGCTCTGGTTGCTGCTGGTCCCGATCATCCACCTGATCTCGTGGCTGTTCGGCGTCGTGCTGGTGGTCGCCGCCGTAGTGGCGCTCATCTGGGCGCTGCGCGTCCTGCTGTAACCCACGGGCGCGCGGGCGGCGCATGAACTACGTGATCATCGCCCTCCTGTTCGGCCTCGCCGGCGGGATCGTCGGCCGCGTCAAGGGCGGGTCGTTCTTCGTGTGGTTCCTGATCTCGGGGATCGTCCCCTTCATCGGCCTGATCACGGCGATCGCCTACCGGGCCGAAAGCGAAGAGCTGCGCCGCCAATGCCCCGGGTGCGGGCGCGTGACCAAGATCTACGACGCGATCTGCACCCGCTGCGGGACCGAGCTCGAGTTCCCCGACGTGGCGATCGTCCCCGAACGCCAGAGCAGGGCGTCCTCCGCCGAGCGCCGCTGAGGCGGCGGTCAGATTTAGGCCACCCTAAGCGCCCTCCTCGCCTACGCTGCCGCCATGAGCAGCGAGGCGAAGGCGGCTTCCCCCGAGAAGGAACGGGTCACGGCGCGGTGGATCCACCGCGTCGGCTTCCGCGACGAACGCGACTTCCTGCTGCGCGTCGTGCAGCCGGGACTCGTCGGCCTGATCGACGGGACCATCTCCTCGCTGGCCCCGATCTTCGCGGCGGCCATCACCTCCGACTCCCACACCGCCCTGGTCGTCGGCCTGGGGGTGGCGCTGGGGGCGGGGATCAGCATGGGCTGGTCGGAGGCCGGCTCGGACACCGGCGAGGAGACCGGTCGCGGCTCGGCCGCCGTGCGCGGCACCATCACCGGCCTGATGACGATGCTGGGGAGCATCTTCCACACGCTCCCGTTCATCATCTCCGACGTCCACACGGCGCTGATCGTCGCGGGCTGCGTGGTGGCGGTCGAGCTGTTCGTGATCGCCTGGATCAGGAAACGCTTCCTGCACATCCCCTACGGGCGCTCGCTGCTGTTCATCGGCAGCGGCGGGCTGATCTCGCTTGCCATCGGCGTTGCACTGGGAGCGTCCTGAGAAACCCCCGAAAAACCCGCTGGTACACTGGTTTTTCCCCTGTTTGAGCAACGAGCGCGAGGTAACCAGATGCGGGCAGTCGATGCCTTGATGGAGTGTTTGAAGGCGGAGGGCGTGGACGTCGTGTTCGGCCTGCCCGGCGGCGCCAACCTGCCCACCTACGACGCCTTCGTCGACGCCGGCATCCGTCACATCCTGGTCCGCCACGAGGCCGGCGGCGGCCACGCCGCCGAGGGCTACGCGAAGGCCACCGGCAAGGTCGGCGTGTCGTTCGCCACCTCCGGCCCCGGCGCCACCAACCTGCTGACCCCGATCACCGACGCGATGATGGACTCGGTCCCGGTCGTGTTCATCACCGGCCAGGTCCGCACCGAGCTGCTCGGCACCGACGGCTTCCAGGAGGCCGACACGATCGGCATCACGATGCCGGTGGTCAAGCACTCGGTGATGATCCAGAACCCCCAGGAGATCCCGCGGGCGATCCACGAGGCCTTCCAGGTGGCCCGCACCGGCCGCCCCGGACCGGTGCTGGTGGACATCCCCCAGGACCTCTCCCGCGCGGACATCAACTACGAGCCGGTGACGGACGTGCGCCTACCCGGCTACCAGCCGCGGGTGGAGGGCAACCAGAAGCAGATCCGCCAGGCCGCCAAGGCGCTGGCCGCGGCCCAGCGCCCGGTGATCTACGCGGGCGGCGGGGTCGTCAACGCCAACGCATCCCGCGAGCTGCGCGACTTCGTCACCTCCGACCGCTTCCCGATCACGTGCACGCTGATGGGCCTGGGGGCGTTCCCGGCCCCGCACCCCCAGTGGCTGGGGATGCTCGGCATGCACGGCACGCGGGCGGCCAACTACGCGATGGACGAGGCCGACCTGATCTGCGCCGTCGGGGCCCGCTTCGACGACCGCATCACCGGCAAGCTGTCCGAGTTCGCCCCCCGCGCGAAGTTCATCCACATCGACGTGGACCCGGCGGAGATCTCCAAGAACGTCCCCGCCCACATCCCGATCGTCGGCGACGCCAAACACGTGCTCGCCAAGCTCGCCGTGGAGTACCGCGAGATCGAAGCCGATCCGGCCCGCCTGGACGCGTGGATCGCGCGGATCGACGCCTGGAAGGCCAAGCACCCGCTCACGTACGAGGACACGACCGACTCCGAGATCAAGCCCCAGTTCATGATCCGGGCGCTGTACGAGGCCACCGGCGGCGACGCGATCGTCACCAGCGACGTCGGCCAGCACCAGATGTGGGCCGCCCAGTACTTCGACTTCCCCGAGCCCCGCCGCTGGATCAACTCAGGAGGGCTCGGCACGATGGGCTTCGGGCTCCCGGCGGCGATGGGCGCCGCGGTCGGTCAGCCGGACCGGCTGGTGTGCTGCATCGCCGGGGACGGCTCGGTGCAGATGAACGCCCAAGAGCTGGCCACCTGCGCCGAGAACAAGATCCCGATCAAGGTCTTCATCATGAACAACGGCTACCTGGGGATGGTCAGGCAGTGGCAGGAGCTGTTCTGGGACGGCCGCTACAGCCACGTGGACATGGGCCAGTTCCCCGACTTCGTGAAGCTGGCCGAGGCCTACGGCGTGACCGGGATGCGCTTCACCGACAAGACCACGCTGGTGGAGGACTTCAAGCGCGCGATCGCCACCGATGGCCCGGTGCTCGTAGACGTGCGGGTGACCCGCGAGGAGAACACCTACCCGATGATCCCCGCCGGCCACGCGGCCCGCGAGATGGTGGGCTGAGGCGTGGGCGAACCGGGCACCAAGGAGCCGCTGTCCCTCGAGGAGCTGCAGGCCGCTGCCAGCCTCCGCACCGGCCGCAAGCACGTCCTCTCGATCCTGGTCGAAAACAAGACCGGCGTTCTCACCCGCATCGCGGGGCTGTTCGCCAGGCGCGGCTTCAACATCGACACCCTCACCGTCGGCCCCACCGAGGACGCGCAGATCTCCCGCGTCACGCTCACCGTGGACGGCGCCCTGCACCCGATCGACCAGGTCACCAAGCAGCTGCACAAGCTCGTCAACGTGCTCAAGATCCGCGACCTCGAGCCGGGCGAGACCGTGGCCCGCGAGCTGGCCCTGTTCAAGGTCTCCGCCGACGGCGTCCAGCGCGGCGAGCTGATGCAGATTGCCGAGATCTTCCGCGGCAAGGTGGTCGACGTGACCAAGCGCGCGGTGATCATCGAGGTCACCGGCACGACCGAGAAGATCGAGGCCTTCGAGACGATGATCCGCCCGTTCGGGCTGATCGAGATGATGCGCACGGGTGAGATCGCGATCTCCCGCGGGCGCAGCGAGACCTGACCGGCCCTTGACGCGGGCGACCCGCGCGAGCTTCGCGGCCCTTTGCAGGCGCCCGGCGAGACGGCCCCGCTCGCGCTCGCCGAGCGCGAAGGGCGGCCTCTGCTCGGTGGCGCTGCTCAACCGGCCGGCGGAGTCAGGTCTCGGTCCGCCCGCGCGAG
>DATJOU010000078.1:0-6942 GCA_035506775.1 Solirubrobacteraceae bacterium
CAAATACACGCCCGTCGAAAAGGCCGGGCTCACGAGTGTCGTCGAAGTGTCGCCTGGCCTAGGGGCGACGTGTGCGCTGCTGTCCAGTGGGCACATCGAATGCTGGGGTCGCGCAACCGCTGGGGAGCTTGGGAATGGAACCGTTACCGGACCGGAAGCCTGTGGAGCAAACGGTTTCACATGTACCGCGACTCCCGGTGAAGTACTAGGAATCGAGGACGCGCTTCAGGTAGCCCCCGGCCTCATCTCGTGCGCGGTGCTCGCTACGGGTCACGTCGAATGCTGGGGATACGGCAAGGAAGGAGAGCTCGGAAACGGTAGCGACACGGAGATCCAGGACACCCCGGTCGAAGTGGAGGGCCTCAGCAACGCCACACACGTCACCCAGGGCGTGAAACATGCTTGTGCTCTGCTCTCACACGGCGAAGTCGACTGCTGGGGTGAAAACGACAAAGGCCAACTCGGGAACGGCACGATGGTCGGGTCAGACACGCCCGTCGAAGTGGAGGGTCTCTAGACGTCTGGAAGCATCGCGCAGCGACGAGACAGGCGAATGGCGCCCAGAGTCGCCGCAAGGATGGCTCAAACCCAGCCGCTGAGAAGCCGATGAGGACTCATGCACCGCCTACGCGGGTGTCTGCTGCTGATAGCCGTCATCGGCCTGGCGGCGAGCGTGTTCGTGGCGCTCTCGACATTCCTCCCCGGCGCTCCCGTCGTTTCGACCTCGATCGTCTTCGTGCTGGTGCCGTTGGCGTTGCTTCTCAACCTCCGCTCGGCGTGGGTGTGGGCCCACCTCCGTCGACTGGACGGCACCCGTCTCCGAGGCCTCTCGCGTCTACCCGGGGTCCCGCGCCTCGCCACGCGGGCCTGCGGCGCCTGGTTCGTGCTCGCGGCAACGGTTGCGTTCATCGCGATCACCGAAACCAAAGGCCAGCCGACGGCTGTTCGTGGCCGCTATTACCTGAACGAACACGGGAGCTACACCCGCGTCAGTCACACCGCCTATCTGCATGCGCAGATGCTCGAGCTGCGGATCTCCAGCCTGATCGCGAGCGTCTTCTTCGCCTTCGCCGTGCTCGCGAACCTGCCCAGCGTCGGACGAGCGCTGGGAGAAGTACCCAAGTCGGCTGGCTGGCGAACCACCCGTTGGTGGTTTTGCCTCGCCTGGATCGCCCTCGGCTACGGCATAGTGGCGACGCTCGCGTGGGGCCCGGGCGCCGGCCTGGTGTGGATTCTCGGCGGGGTCGCGATGATGGTCGCCTCCCGGCGGGTGTCGCCGCTGCCGTGATCGAGGGGCCGCTCTGCGATCCATCGCACCGTTGCGCTATTTCGCGTCTCGCCCACGCACCCGGAGAGGGCTCGGGCGGTTGGCTGTGTGGGGATCGGTCGAGGTCCCCTCGCGCGACTTGAAGCGGGTCGCGCGGAAGCGGGAGCGGGGGGACGCAGCGCGCGTTTCCCCCGCTCCCGCACTCGACCCGCCCGCCCGGGGGTACGATCTGAGCGTGAGAGCGTTGGCTGCGATCGTGCTGGTGCTGGCGATCGGCCTCGCGGGTGCCGCTGCCGCCCTTTCGACGTCGACCCATCACGCGTCCAAGAGGGCGGGCGCGGCCCTGACAGCCAGTCGTGGCCCATGTTCCTCGGGCTCGGAATGCACGCGCGGGTGCACGCTGTACGTGGCCACCAAGGCGCCGAGCACTTCGCCCACCGCGCCGTGCTCGAGCCAGGCTGTGACGCCCTGCACCGAGTACGTCGCCGCCTCGCCTCCCCGCCCCACGACGCCGCCGGCAGCGACGGGCCGCGGGTGTTCGAGCTCCCCGACGCGGCTCCCGAATCGCGTGCTCCCGCCCCGGGCCAGGGAACTGCGCCACCGCGCCGAACGCTATCTGCGCTCGCTGAAGCCGAAGCACAAGGCCCGTTAGCCCGGGGCCCGAGCACTAGGATCGCCTGGCAGTGAGCGACCACGCCACAAACGGACGCGTCGAGCCCCCGCCGAGACGGCGCAGGCCCCGCCGCGTGGCCCTCGCGGCGCTCCTGGCCGTGATCGCGGAAGCCACGGCCACCTGGCTGCGCACCGGGAAGGTCGGCGGACGCCTCGTCGTCCGCTGCCGCCAGGGCCATCTGTTCTCCACCATCTGGCTCCCGGCGGCGTCGGTGAAATCGCTGCGCCTCGGGATCTGGCGGGTGCAGCGCTGCCCGTTCGGCCACTGGTCGGTGGTGACACCGGTTCGCACCTCCGAGCTGTCCTCACGTCAGCTCGCCAGGGCCCGCCGCCAGAAGGACATCAGGGTTCCGTAACCGAAACGCCCGTCGCTGCCCATGGACCTCTCGATCTTCTTCGCGGGCACCGCCGGATCGGTCCCCAGCGCCCGCCGGGGCCTGCCCGCGCTCCTCGTCCAGCGCGGGGGGGACCGGATGCTGTTCGACTGCGGCGAAGGCACCCAGCGACAGCTGCTCCGCTCGGTCGGGCTCGCCGACCTCGATGCGGTCTTCATCACGCACTTCCACGCCGACCATTGGCTCGGCCTTCCCGGGATGCTGAAGTCCTTCGCCCTGCGCGACCGCGACGCGCCCCTGTCGGTGTACGGCCCCCGCGGCCTCAGGGAGCTGA
The DNA here is from genome assembly GCA_035506775.1 of Solirubrobacteraceae bacterium. Classification (GTDB taxonomy): domain Bacteria; phylum Actinomycetota; class Thermoleophilia; order Solirubrobacterales; family Solirubrobacteraceae; genus Palsa-744. The sequence continues at coordinate 2,609 of DATJOU010000078.1, forward strand.
TGGGGGCGATGCGCATCATCTACGGGCGGCTCCCGTACGAGCTGAAGCTGGTCGAGCTCGAGCCGGCGGAGGTGCTGGCGCGGGACGGGTACGCGATCGCCGCGATACCGGTCAGCCACAGCCGCGAGAACTGCTTCGGCTACGCCCTCGTCGAGGATCCGCGCCCGGGTGAATTCGACGTCGAGGCGGCCCGCGCCCTGGGGGTCGCACCCGGTCCCGACTTCGGGATCCTGCAGCGGGGGGAGCCGGTCGGAAACGTGCTCCCGGAGCAGGTCACGGGGCCGCCCCGTCAGGGTCGCAAGATCGTCATCTCGGGCGACACGGCACCCTGCGAGGCGATCGTCGTGGCGGCCCACGAGGCCGACGTGCTCGTGCACGAGGCCACGTTCGCCGAGGAGGAGACCGAGCGGGCCCGCGAGACCTCACACAGCACCGCCCGCCAGGCGGCCGAGCAGGCCCGCCGGGCGGAGGTGCGGCTCCTCGCCCTGACCCACGTCTCCAGCCGCTACGCCGGCGGGGAGCTGCGCGACGAGGCCCGGGAGGTGTTCGCGGCCACCGAGGCCCCGCGCGACTTCGACACGATCGAGATCCCGTTCCCGGAGCGGGGAGCGGCCCAGCTCGTGCGCTGGTCCGAGCGCCAGGCACGGGAGCGCCCGCCCGAGCGTGACGGGGCTCCGGCGCCACCCGCCACCGGGGAGGGTGGACGGCCGGCCGAGGCGGTCGCACCCACCTGATACATTCGCCCCACCTCCCTTTAACCCGGTCCCGAGAGGCCAGGAAGGAAGCCATGCAGCCGAACGAGAAGGTCGTCCTCCGCGAGGAGGAAATCACCAGCGCGCTGACGCGGATCGCCCACGAGATCCTCGAGCGCAACCCGTTCGAGCCGCCCCCGGCGCTCGTCGGGATCCACCGCCGCGGTGCCGTCCTCGCCGCCCGCCTGCACGGGCAGCTCGAGGAGCTCGCCGACCGGGAGGTCCTGCTCGGGGACCTGGACATCGGCTTCTACCGGGACGACGTCGGGACCCGCCCGGACGCCCCCATCCTGCACGCCAGCCACATCGACTTCGACGTCACCGGCCTCACAGTCGTGATCGTGGACGACGTCCTCTACACCGGCCGTACGGTCCGGGCCGCGATCGAGGCGCTGTTCGACTATGGGCGCCCGGAGCGGGTGCAGCTGGCGGTGCTCGTGGACCGCGGCCACCGCGAGCTGCCGATCCGCCCCGACTACATCGGCAAGAACCTCCCTACCTCGACCTCCGAGCACGTCCACGTGCGGGTCCGCGAGCTCGACGGCGTGGACGAGGTCGCGATCGCCGAGCAGACGGCGGTGGGGGCGGGCACATGAACCATCTGCTCTCGATCGAGGAACTCGACCGGGCCGGCATCGAACGGATCATCGGCCAGGCCCAGCGCTTCGCGGAGGTCTCCGAGCGGGAGATCAAGAAGGTTCCGGCGCTGCGCGGGCGGATGGTCCTGAACCTCTTCTACGAGGCCTCGACCCGCACCCGCAGCTCCTTCGAGCTCGCCGCCAAGCGGCTGTCGGCAGACGTCGTCAACTTCGCCGCCAGCGGGTCGAGCGTCGAGAAGGGGGAGTCCCTGAAGGACACCGTCCTGACCCTCTCGGCCCACAAGCCCGATGCGATCGTGCTGCGGACCCCGTGGGCGGGTGCCTCCGAGCTCGTCTCGCGCTGGGGCAGCGCAGCGATCGTCAACGCCGGTGACGGCAAGCACGAGCACCCCACCCAGGCGCTCCTGGACGTGTACACGCTCCAGCGCCGCCTCGGCGGGATCGACGGGAGCTCGATCTGGATCGTGGGCGACGTGGCCCACTCCCGGGTAGCGCGCTCGAACGTGCTGGCCTTCCAGCGGATGGGGGCCAAGGTCACCCTCGCGGGTCCCCCGACGCTGATCCCCCGCGGGATCGAGGAGCTCGGCTGCGAGGTCCGCTACGAGCTCGACGAGCTCCACTCGGCCGACGTGGTGTACGCGCTGCGGATGCAGAACGAGCGCATGCGCGAGACCTGGGTCCCGTCGCTGCGCGAGTACGCCGCCTGGTACCAGCTCAACGGGCGCCGCCTGCTGCCCTCCCAGGTGCTGATGCACCCCGGCCCCGTCAACCGCGGGGTGGAGCTCTCCGGCGAGGTGGTGGACTCCCCCCAGGCCGTCATCACCGCCCAGGTCGAGGCCGGCGTGGTGGTGCGGATGGCGGTCCTGTACGAGCTGCTGGCGGCCGCCAGGCCACCCGGCCCGGAGACGGCTTCCCCGCCCCTGCGGGCGGGTCGCGAGCGGGTCGGCGAAGGGCAGCTGGCGTGAGCGCGGAGAGCCCTCTCGGCGGCGGGCAGCAGGGGCCGCCCGCGGAGCTGCTGCTGCGCGACGTCCACGTGCTGGACCCCCGTTCGGGCCTCGACCGGCGCCTGGACGTGCTCGTCCGGGAGGGCACCGTCGCCGAGCTGGCCGAGCCCGGCACGGCCGCCGCCTCCGGAGCCGATACCGAGACGATCGCCGGGGATGGGCGCCTGCGCCTGCTGCCGGCCTTCTTCGACCCCCACGTGCACCTCCGCACCCCCGGACAGGAGCACAAGGAGGACCTCGACAGCGGCACCCGCGCCGCCGCGGCGGGGGGCTACTGCGGGGTGATCGCGATGCCCAACACCGACCCGGTCCTCGACTCCGCCCCGCTGCTGCGCTCGCTGCGCGACGCCGCCGCCCGCGAGGCGCGCATCCCGGTGGGTTTCCTGGCCGCCGTCACCCGCGGCCTGCAAGGCGAGCAGCTCACCGAGATGGCCGAGCTCAGGCAGGAGGGGGCACTCGGCTTCAGCGACGACGGCGAGCCGGTCGAAAGCGCCGGGGTGCTGCGCAAGGCGCTGCAGTACCAGCGCCTGTGCGGCGGTGTCCTGGCCCTCCACGAGGAGGACCGCTCGCTGTCCCGCGACGGGGTCATGCACGAGGGGGCCCTCAGCGCGGCACTCGGCCTCGACGGGATCCCCACGGTGGCCGAGTCCACGATGGTGGCCCGGGACGCCGAGCTGGCCGGCTACGAGGAGGCCCGGGTCCACTTCCAGCACCTCAGCTGCGCCGCCTCGGCGCAGGCTGTGGCGTCCGCCAAGGCGCGTGGCTGGCGGGTCAGCGCCGAGGTCTCACCCCACCACCTGCTGCTCACCGACGAGTCGGTCCGGGGGATGAACACCGCGATGAAGATGCACCCCCCGCTGACCTCCGAGGAGGACCGCACGGCGCTCGTGGAGGCGCTCCGCGACGGCACGATCGACTGCGTCGCCACCGACCACGCCCCGCACGCGCGCGAGGAGAAGGAAGTCCCCTTCGAGCAGGCCCCGATGGGCACCACCGGGCTGGAGACGTCGTTCGCCGCCCTCTACAGCGGGCTCGTGCTCCCGGGCCTGCTGGAGCTGGGGGTGCTGGTGGAGCGCATGAGCGCCGGGGCGCCCCTGTTCGGGCTGGAGGCCCCAACGATCGCACCCGGCAGGCCGGCCGACATGGTGCTGGTGGACCTCGACGAGCATTGGACGGCCGGCGAGCACGGCTGGCAGAGCCGCTCGGAGAACTGCTGCTTCGCCGGCCGGCGGCTGCAGGGGCGGGTCCAGCTCACCCTCGCCGCCGGGCAGCTCGTGCACCGCGACCGCGCACTCGCGCCGGCCGGGGCCTGATGGGGCTGCTCTCGCGCGAGCGGGCGGCGCTGGTGGTCGTGGACGTCCAGGAGGGATTTCGCGGCTATGACACCTTCGAGCAGGTCGCCGGCGCCTGCGCCAAGCTGGTCGAGGGGGCCCGCATCCTGGGGGTGCCGGTGCTCGCCACCGAGCAGTACCCCAAAGGCCTCGGGCCCACCGCGCCCGAGGTCGGGCTCGGCGAGCAGCACCCGCTCGAGAAGACGGTCTTCTCCGCGGTCCGCGCCGAGGGCTTCGACCTGCAGGGCCGCCGCCAGGCGATCGTGTGCGGGATCGAGGCCCACGTGTGCGTGAGCCAGACGGTGCTCGACCTGCTCGACGAGGGCCTCGAGGTGCATGTCCCCGCCGACGCGGTCGGCTCCCGTCACCGCTCCGACTACGAGATCGGGCTGCGCCGCATGGACGACGCCGGCGCCCAGCTCGGAAGCGTCGAGTCAGTCCTGTTCGAGCTGCTCGAACGAGCCGGCACGCCCGAGTTCAAAGCCGTCCAGAAGCTGATCGTGTGATGTCCCGGCGGCCCGGTTACCTGCTGCTGGAGGACGGCGAGCGCTTCGACGGGGAGCTGTGCGCGGCCGACTCCCCGGCGCTCGGGGAGGTCGTGTTCACGACCGGCATGTCCGGCTACCAGGAGTCGATGACCGACCCCTC
>DATJOU010000079.1:0-13141 GCA_035506775.1 Solirubrobacteraceae bacterium
AGGTTGTCGGTGACGGGAGCGTCGTAGCGGTACTCGGTGAGGACGCGGATCGCGAAGTGCACCTACAGCTCACCCCTCGGACCGGCCGCCGCGGCCCCGGCGAAGTAGCGCTCGGCGACGTCCTGGTCGAGCCTCCCGAGCTCCTGCTGGGTCTCGCGGCAGATGCCGTTCAGCTCCGAGCCCTCCGGCAGCGCTCGGCGCTGGAAGTCGAGGTCGGCCGCCAGCCGGCTGACCCGCAGCACCGGCTTGGAGTTGCGGGGCCCGGCGTCGGCGACCGTGAAGACCTCGTGCAGGGAGTCCACGCAGGCGGCCACGCTGTCCGGGTAGGAGCGCTCGAACAGCAGGAAGCGGGCCACCGGGTCGGCGTTGGGGGGAGCGGTCACCGCCCGCAGGTAGGCGTGGAAGCCGCCGACCGCCTGCAGCAGGATCAGCGCCGTCCCATCCGCCGGAGCCGAGTCGGCCGGCGGCATCGCCACGTGCAGCATCCGCAGCACCATGTCGGAGATCTCGATCAGGCCGCCCGCGTCGAGGAAGCACTTGGCCTCGTCGCGGAGCATCGAGCGGTTGGCGATGCCCCAGATCAGCGAGGTGCGCTCCTTGATGTACTGGGAGGCGAGGAAGGGACCCGTCGGGGTTCCCCAGCCCGGCTGCCCGGCACCCTCCAGCCCGAGGGCCGTGGTGTTTATCGCCTGCCACATCTCCGCGCTGATCACGTCGCGGACCGTGCGCGCCCCCTCGCGGGATCTTTCGATGCTCGCCAGCATCGATTCCGGGCGCTCGGGATCGAGGACCAGCTGGCCGAGCGTGCGGCTGCGGTCGTGGAAGCCGTCCTCGTCGCCGAGCATCGCCAGCAGGCCCCCGGAGCCGAAGCTCACCCCGGGGGCGGCGTCGGAGGCGCCCTGCAGCTCGGCCTGCAGCACGGCCTCGACGGCGCGGGCCGTGAACTCGGCGCGCGCGAGGTTGCGCCCCAGCCAGTACAGCTCGTGGGCGATCCGCGCCAGCATCACGGGACTCCCTGCGTCGGTTCGAGGGGCGGCCCGTCCGGTTGTTGCTGCTGCTGCTGCTGCTGGGCAACCCACGGGCCGTAACGGAGGTCCGGGAGCGCGGGTGGCTGGGTGTCGGCGATCGGGGGCCCGGCACGGTCGGCGTCGTCGCCGTCCTCGAGCACCCAGGTGTCCTTCGAGCCTCCCCCGCGTGAGGAGTTGACGATCAGCGACCCCTCCTGGAGCGCCACCCGCGTCAGCCCCCCGGGGACGATGTCGATGCGCTCCCCGAACACCGCGAACGGACGCAGGTCGACGTGGCGTGGGACCAGTGCGCCGCTGTCGTCCACCACCGGAACGGTCGACAGCCGCACCACGTCCTGGGCGATCCAGCGGTCCGGGGCGGCGGCCAGCAGCAGCCGCATACGCGCGATTTCGCGCTCGTCGGCGTGGGGTCCGATCATCACCCCGCGCCCGCCGGACTCGCCGGTCGGCTTGACCACCAGCTCGTCGAGGCGGCCGAGCACGTGCTCGAGCACTTCCGGGTCCGAGGGCAGATAGGTCCTGACGTTCTCGAGGATCGGCTCCTCGCCGAGGTAGAAACGGATCATCTCCGGCACGAACCGGTAGATCGCCTTGTCGTCGGCCACGCCGGTTCCCAGCGCGTTGGCGATCGCCACGTTGCCCGCCCGGTAGGCCCTCACGAGGCCGGGCACGCCGAGCAGCGAGTCGCCCCGGAACTCGAGCGGGTCCACGAAGTCGTCGTCGATCCGCCGGTAGACCGCGTGGGCCCGCTCGAGACCTTTGATGGTGCGCATGTAGAGCACGTCGTCGCGGACGACGAGGTCGGACGCTTCGACCAGCTCGACGCCCATCTGGCGGGCCAGGAAGGCATGCTCGAAATACGCGGGGTTGGCGGGACCCGGTGTCCACACCACGACCGTGGCCTCGCTCTCCGCGGAGGGGGCGACCGCACGCAGCGCCCCCAGCAGCAGCTGGGGGTAGTGGTCGATCGGGCGCACGCGGTAGGAGGCGAACAGCTCCGGCACGAGGCGGGCCATCGCGGCGCGGTTCTCGAGCACGTAGGAGATCCCCGACGGGATGCGGACGTTGTCCTCGATCACCCGCCAGCTGCCGTCGCTGTGGCGCACGAGGTCACACCCGGCGACGTGCGTGTAGACGCCCCCCGGGGGCCGGATCCCGTGGACGGCCCGGGCGAAGTGCGAGCAGGAGGCCACCAGCCGCCACGGCACGAGCCCCTCGTGGACGATCTCGCGCGTGTGGTAGACGTCGTCAACGAAGTGGTTCAACGCGCGGATGCGCTGGGCCAGGCCGCGCTTGATGCTCTTCCATTCACGTCCGTCGAGAACCCGTGGAACCAGGTCCAGCGGAAACGGGCGGTCGTGGGTGGGGCCGTCTCCGCCGCCGGTCTCGAAGGTGATCCCCTGCTGCATGAAGATCGCGTCCCGCCGCCGCCCCGCCTCGATCAGCCCCGACGGTCCGAGCTGCTCCAGCGCCGTCACCAGCGCCCCGGCGGTGGCCCTCGGCGTCCCGTCCTGCTCGAACAGCTCGTCCAGGAACGGAGGCTTGGGCCGGTAGGGGACCGCGGCGGGCGGTTCCGCGGCGCCGTCGAGGGCGGGCGCCCGACTGTCTCCCTCGTCGGCTCGTGTCACGGCACGAGACTGCACGGCCCGATTCTCCCGGGCCGCCCTCGCGCCCACCTTCGACTGCTGGCGAAACAGGGGCCCCTCACGGTGCCCATTTGTCGACTGCCGCTTCGCCCCTGCCTTCGCCAACCTTCGTCGATCAAGCGGTGATCGGCGGCTACGGCCGCGCCTCCAGGGCGGCCATGTTCCATTCGTCCTTCGTGGGCGCGGCGTCGCTCATCGTGATCGTTTCGCCGGCCGCTGCGGTGGCGGCACTCGTGTCCTGCGTCCAGGTCGTGTCCCCGGCGACGGTGTCGAGGTACTGGTGCAGCAGCACCTGGCCCGGGCCGACGGTGCGGGCCACCGCGCCGGTCCAGTCGTGACCGACGGCGAACACGAGCGAGCCCTTTTCGGTCGCCTTGACGGACACGCTGGAGGCTCCGGTGGCCGCCCCGCCGGCGGCCGAGGCCCCCACGCCGCCGGCCCCGCGGAGCGTGACCACGGTCAGCGTCTGGTCGTACCCCGAGAGGCTCGGGGTGGCGGTGACGGACACGCCGAGCAGCGAGCCGATCGCCGTGGCGCTCCAGATCTCGGCGTCCCCGGCACGGGTGTTGGCGCGCTGCACGAGCGTCCAGGTCACCCCCCCGCCGGCGACGGTCTCGGTCTGATGTTTGGACCCTGAGGGCCCGTCCGTGGACACGAACGCGAGCAGCTGCTCGCCGGCTTCGACGGTCGAGAACGACCCGCTCGTGACGGTGCCCCTGCCGTTGGCGGTGACGTTGGCATCCATCACCGGCGTGGCCGGTGGGCTGGTCGGCGTGACGGCGCTCGACGGGGACGATTCGGGTCCCGTGCCGACCTGGTTGGTGGCCGCCACCCGGAAGCTGTAGGCGGTTCCGTTCTTGAGTCCTTCGACGGTCGCGGTCGTGGACGGGGGGGTGCCCTTGACGGTGGTGGCCGGGAGCGCTTCGGTCCCCGCGTACGGCGTCACCGTGTAGCTGAGGATCTGGCTGCCGCCGTTGCCCGGGGCGGTCCATCTCACCGTCGCGGCCGCGTTCCCGGCGGTGGCGGTCACGGCGGTGGGTGCTTCCGGGGCGGTGGGAGCGAGGGGCACGACTTCGTTCGACTGGGCGGACACGGGACCGGATCCGTAGGAGTTCACCGCCTGGACGGTGAAGGTGTAGGCACCACCGCCCTGGAGCTTGGTCAGCGTCACGGTGGTGGCGGGCGGGGTGCCGGTGACGAGCGTGCTCGCCTGTGCATTCCCCGAGAGGTAAGGCGTAACCAGGTATTCGGTCGCTTCTCCGCCGCTCGCCGGGGCGCCCCAGCTGACGGTGGCGGATTCGGTCCCGGCGTGGGCGGTGGGGGTGCCGGGCGCCCCCGGAGCGGTGGCGGCTTCGGGTTCTTCGACCTTGCCGGCGGCGTAGCTGAAGGTCTGACCCCCTTCTTCCTGGGCTTCACGGTTGGAGTTGGTCAGGTGCTTGCCCGCCGGTTCCTCCTGCAGCCACCCTTCGGTGTTGCACACCTCGCAGTTGATCTTCGTCGTTTCGGGGGACGGGAGTTCCTTCAGCGGGCGCCCCACTTCTTCCCAGTTCGTTGGTTCGTTCGAGTACACGCCCCACGGCTGCCCTTCGGTGTGGCTCTTTCGTTCGTGGACGAAGTTCTGGTACACGTGTCCCAGGCCGGGCGCCTGGAAGGTGGTGTTGGCGAGCCAGTACTTGACACCCTTCACGACCCTCACCGGGTGTTCCAGTTTGAATTCGGTGAACTGGCCGAATTTGATCTTCGACTCCGCGACTTTGCCCGAGGTGCCGAGTAGCGCCCCCGGGTCTTCGGGCGGGATTTCGGCTTCGTAGCTCATGAATTCGGCCGGCGTCCACGTGCAGTTGCAGCCGCCTCTCCCGTTTTCGGTGGTGTTGTTGAAGACGATTTCCGCGTAGTGGTAGACGCGGTTGGCGAAGATCCCGATTTCCGACCCCGTGTTGGCCTCGTGGTTCCCTTCGTAGAGGACCGCGTAGACGGCTTCGACCGTCCCGGTGTGTTCGGCCACGAACGGCCACGCGACGAACTGCCCCTGGGAGATTTCATCGGCGCATTCCGCGGCGTCGCTGGCGCATTCCGAGGAGTGGTTTTCCCAGTGGCTCTTCTGGGGCGCCCCCATCAGGATCCCCGGTGTCGCACCGGTTTCGCCCGTGGTGCCCGTCGTGCCGCTGGTACCGGTGGTACCGGTTTCGCCGCTGGTGCCCGTGGTGCCCGTGGTGCCCGTCGTCCCCGTGGTGCCCGTGGTGCCCGTTTCGCCGGAGACGCCGGTCGATCCGGTCGTCCCGGTCGAGCCCGTCGTCCCGGTGGTGCCTGTTTCGCCGCTCACCCCGGTGGTGCCGGTCGTTCCCGTCGTCCCTGTCGTGCCGGTGGTGCCGGTGGTGCCGGTCGTGCCCGTGGTGCCGGTTGCGCCCGTGTTGCCGGTCGGGCCGGTTTCACCCGTTGCCGGCACGAACAGCACGTCCACCCAGTAGTTGGTGGATTTGTAGGTCAGGTTCGGGAACGCGTTGGTGGTCGAGTACACGTACACGCCGTCCGCGCTCGCGGAGTTGGCCAGCGCGCTCAGCGGGGGGGTGCTGACGCCGGAGGTGGCGAATCCCGAGGTGGTGTCCGAGTAGTGGCCCCTGGGAGCCAGGTAGGAGGCGACGTATGTCGTGTTGGCGGCGATCGTCACCGGGGTCGGGAACGTCACCTGCTGCCACCCCGACGCCGTCTCGCCGCTGAATGTGGCGGAGGCGAGCAGCGTTCCGGAAGCGCTCCACAGGCTCCCGATGTGGGTACCGGTGTTCGTCGTCGCCTTGTAGAAGCGGATCCCGGTGACGGTGCCGGCCACTTCGGATCTGAACTTCACCCCCAGGACCACCGAGTTGGCGTCTTTGGAGTCCACCGTGGCCGGCGTGGAGGTGCCGAAGATCGTGTCCGTGGCCGCCTGCGCGGGCGCTGCGAGCTGGGCCCACGAAGCGGCCATCGCGGTGAGCGCCGCGATCGCGAGCGGAAACCTTCCGATGAGGGATCTTGCCGACATACGCAGACCGGGCCCCCCGACGCGAGAGGGCAAGACGCTCCAAGCCTAACCACCGGCGGCGTCGCCAGCTAGGGCCCGGACGGGCCCCGGCACCGGCATTTTTTTCGCAAATTGCGGGTTTTTTGGCCGGTTGATGTTCGCTACGAGCGAAAGAAATCGCGTGGTGGCCCACTCGGGGGACGGGCCACGACGCCGCTCCGTCGGAGGTCTAGCGGAGCACTTCCAGGGTGTTTTCAGCGTCGTTGACGAAGTACACCCCACGCTGGGCCGGGGTCAGGGTCAGGCCGAACGGGCCCCCTTCTCCGGCCCCCGTTCGTTGGTCTCCCCCGTGAACCCGGTGGCGATCACGTTCTCGGCCACCAGCCGCGGCGGTCCCGGCACATCGTGGGCGCCGTCGTGAGGCCCACGCCCCCGGACAGGCCGGGACTTCGGACGCCTTCAGCTGGGCGGCCGTGCCGCGCGAACGCACCCCTCGGACGGCCGTTTAGCACGGCCGTTGAGACATCGGTGGCAGTGCTTATCGTCGTCGCCCCCGCCGCCGAGGCAACCCACATGACGCGGACCCGCCCCGCCGCGCTGCGCAAGCCCAAGGCTTCCCACGGCGCCCACGGGGACACCGGAGCACACCTTCACGGCAAGCCCGAGCACCACGGCTCGAAGCTCGGGTCCAAGCTCCGCAAGCACAAGTCGCACAAGCCCAAGCACCACAAGCACAAGCACAAGCACAAGGCGAAGCACCATTCCTCCGTGTCGGGGCTGGCCGGCGCTCCCGCGCCGCCGATGGTGCCGGTCAACCCGCCTGCTCCGTCGCCCTCTCCGCCGCCGGTCATCGAAGACCCGCTCACCCTCGCCCGGGCCAGGCGGCTGCTGTGGCGGGCCGGCTTCGGACCGGCCCCCGGCCAGGCCGAGGCGCTCGTCGGGCAGTCCCTGCAGCAGGTGGTGTTCAGCCTCACCCGCCCGTCCGGCGCCGCGGTGCTGAACGGACCCGAACCGCACAACGAAGAAGGCGAAGCGCTGCAGCCGGCCGACAACTGGGGAGACGACCACTGCTGGTGGCTGGATCGCATGATCCGCTCCGATCAGCCGCTGGTCGAGCGGATGACCTACATCTGGCACGACTGGTTCGCCAACTCCAACGAAAAGGTCAACGACCAGCAGCAGATGCTCGAACAGAACGAGCTGTTCCGCGAGCAGGCGCTGGGGAACTTCCACGACCTGTTCCTGTCCGTCACCTCGAATCCGGCGATGCTCGTGTTCCTCGACGGGATCTACAACAGCCGCTGGGAACCAAACGAGAACTACGCCCGCGAGATGATGGAGCTGTTCTCGCTCGGGGCCGACCGCGGCGCCTACACCGAGGACGACGTCAAAGAGATGGCCCGCGCGCTGACCGGGTGGACCGCCGAATGGACCGAATCCAGCGGGCTGCAGAACTTCCACTTCGAAGCCCAACGCCACGATCCGGGCCTCAAGACCGTGTTCGGCCAGACCGGCAACTGGAACTACACCGACGCGGTGTCGCTGTGCGTGAACAACCCGTTGCACCCGTCGTACTTCGTCAGCCGGCTGTGGAGCTACTTCGTCCCGGTGCCCCCACCGGAAGCCACGCTCGCCTCGCTGGAGGGGATCTACGTGTCCTCGGGCTTCTCGATCCGCGCGGTGGTGGAGGCGATCCTGCAGTGCCCCGAATTTCTCGACGGCCCCGACCTGGTGACGCCGCCGGTGGTGTTCAACGCCGGCCTGCTGCGCGCCACCGGGCGCTACATCGACACCACCGCCTGGACGTGGCTGTCGGCGGCCGCCGGCCAGCAGCTGTTCTACCCCCCCAACGTGTCCGGGTGGGACTTCACCCGTTGGCTGGACACCTCCACGGCCAAGGCACGGTGGGAAATGGCGACCTTCGTGACCCAGAACACCTATCCCAACCCGTGGCCGGGCGAAAACGAACCCCGCTACAGCGAAACCGAGTCGCCCGCGGAAGCACTCGCGAGCGCGATGGCGTACTGGGGCCGCCCCGGGATCTCCGAAGAATCGCTCGGGTGCATCGGCGAATTCGCACAGAGGTGCCTGGAAGGCGTGGCCAACGCCGAATGGCAGCAGAGCCCGTACCGTGCCATCCGCCAGAACGCGCTGCGGATGCTGATCGCGACCTCCCCCGACATGCAGGTGAGCTGAGCGAGATGGCACGCAGCTGCTCGTGTGGAGAGTTCACGCGCTCGCAGATGCTGCGCGCGGGCGTCGCCCAGGCCGGCCGCGGGCTGCCCTCGATCGAGCGGGGGATGCCGCTCCCGGCCGGCACCGGCATGAGCCGCCGCTCGTTCCTGCTCCGCTCCGCCGGCGGGGTGCTCGCCGTCTACGGTGCCGCGGCGCTGTCACCGCGCCACCTCGAAGCGGGGATCGCCCAGGCTGCCGCGGCGTCGCCCCCGAAACAGCCCGTGGTGGTGTCGATCTTCATGGAAGGAGGGTGGGACGCCCTGTCGGTGCTCGCCCCCGTCAAGGAAGCGGCCTACCACCAGCTGCGCCCACAGCTCGGCAGGCAGGAAGGCGAAGGGGTGCCGTTCACCGAGGACGAAACCCTGATGTGGCACCCGCAGGCCGCCGGGCTCGCCCAGCTCCACGAAGAAGGCAAGGTGGCGGTGTTTCCGGCGATCGGCTACGACCCTCCCGACGAGAGCCACTTCACCAGCCGCCATTACTGGGAGGTCGGCGAACTCAACACCGAGGCCCGCACCGGCTGGATGGGGCGTTACCTCGACGTCGCCGGCCAGCCCGACAATCCCCTCCAGGGCCTCTCGCTCGACTACTCGCTGGCCCCCGCCCTGGCGACGGCGAGGGTACCGGTGGCAGCGGTCTCGACGCCCTCGGACTACGGCTTCTGGGCCTACGGGCTGGAGGAACCGCTCACCGCCGGCACCCTCGAAACGTTCGGCCGCCTGGGGTCGCTGGCGGCGGGCTCGACCGCCCTCGCCCAGGCCCGCACGGCCTCCTTCGACACCGACATCATCCGCCAGCAGGTGGCCCCGTTCGCCGACGTCGAAGGCAAGCCTCCCTTCACCTCCCCGGTCACCTATCCGACCACCGGCGACGAGTTCCCGATCCGCCTGGCCGTGCTGGCGGACATGCTGGCCGACGAATCGCTGCCGATCAAATGCGTCTCGCTCACCGCCGTGGGGTCCTACGACACCCACTCCGACGAGGCCACGACGCTGGCCACGAACCTCGGCCAGTCGGTCGAATCGATCGTGGCCTTCCAGCGTGACCTCGAAGCCCGCGGGCTCGACGACCGCGTCGTGATCCAGATGTGGAGCGAGTTCGGGCGCCGCCCCCAGGAAAACGGCTCGGGTACCGACCACGGCGCCGGCGGGGTGGCGTTCCTGATCGGGAGCCGCGTGCGGGGCAGGATGGTGGGCGAATTCCCGGGCCTGACGAAACTCGACGAAAACGAAAACCTGGTCAACACGTCCGACTTCCGGGCCATGTACGCGGGCCTGCTGGGACAGTGGCTGGGCGTCGAAGCGGGCCTCGTGATCCCCGGAGCCGGTACCGGCCTGGCCGGCGCCGGCGGCGCCTACGGCACGGTCCCCCAGCTGATCGAATGAGCCCTCCCCGGCGTCCGGCGCCGGCGCCCCCGTCGTGGATGGCGAGCTGGGGCCTGGCCGCGGTGATCGCGGCGCTCGCCGTCGGCGGCTGGGACCCGGCGCCACGGTTCCTGCGGGCCGGGGCCGCGAGCTCGCACCGGGCCAAGGGCTGCCCCCAGAAGCGCTCCCGGGCTCACACGAAGGGCCGCCACGAGGTCATCGAGCACTGCCCCAAGGCCCACCGCCGCCGCCGCCGCCACCACCACCACCACCACCACGCCTCGGGCTCCCACGGCCAGAGCGGCTCGCAGGGCTCGACGGGGGCGGCGGGCCCGACCGGCACCCCCACCGCTCCGGGCACCTCCGGTACCCCCACCACCCCGACCTCGTCTCCGGCCGGACCCGGCACGGGCGAATCCCCCACCACGCCACCCCCCTCCACACCCGAGGTGCAGGTGAGCGCCGTCGAGTACCACTACACGCTCTCTCGCACGACCGTCCCGGCCGGCAAGGTGATCATCGAGTTCGTCGACAACGGCCAGGACGAACACAACCTCAACGCCGAGGGTGAAGGGGGGTCGCTGGCGGCCACCTTCGCCACCGAGGTGCCGAAAGCGGTGACCCGCAAAACGGTGGAACTGCACCCGGGCTCCTACACCCTGTTCTGCTCGCTCCCCGAACACGAGGCGAAAGGCATGAGGGCCACGCTCACGGTCGAATGAGCCAGGCCGGCGCGTGCGGCGGCCCGCGGCGGGCGCCGGCTACAGCGGCGTCGTGTAGGCCGCGCTCAGGCCTCCGTCGACCATGAAGCTGGAGGCGGTCACGAAGCTGGACTCGTCAGAGGCGAGGAACAGGGCGCCGGCGGCGATCTCCTCCGCCCGCGCGAAGCGGCCCACCGGCACGTGCACGAGCCGCCGCTGGGCCTGCTCGGGGTCCGAGGCGTACAGCTTCTGCAGCAGGGGGGTGTCCACGGGGCCGGGGCAGAGGGCGTTGACGCGCACCCCCCGGCGGGCGAACTCCACCCCCAGCTCACGCGAGAGCGCGAGCACGCCCCCCTTGGAGGCGGTGTAGGAGATCTGCGAGGTGGCGGCCCCCATCACGGCCACGAACGAGGCGGTGTTGATCACCGAGCCGCCCCCGCTGTCGAGCAGGTGGGGGATCCCGTGCTTGCAGCACAGGAACACGCTGCGGAGGTTCACGTGCTGGACCCGTTCCCACGCCTCGAGCGAGGTCTCCAGCACCGACGCGTCGTCGGGCGGGGAGATGCCGGCGTTGTTGAACAGCACGTCGATGTGCCCGTAGCGCTCGCGGACCTCCTCGTACATCGCCTGCACCTGCGCCTCCTCGGCGACGTCCACCCGCAGCGAGAGCTCTCCCGGGGCCCCCTGCGCGAGGTCGGCCCCGGCCACGTGGGCTCCTTCGCGGGCGAACAGAGCGACGGTGGCGGCGCCGATCCCGCCGCTCGCGCCGGTGACCACGCACACCTTTCCCTCCAGCCTGCCGAGCCCCTCGGGCGTTTGCCCGCCGGACACCTAGCCCGCCTCCCCGGTGGCGTAGAAGATCGTCTTCACCTCGCTGTAGGCGTCGAGCGCGTGGGGGCCGAGCTCGCGCCCGTAGCCCGACTGCTTGAAGCCCCCGAAGGGCGTCGTCACGCGGACGGAGGTGTTGGTGTTGATCGACAGCACCCCCGTCTCGAGCGCCCGCGCCACCCGCAGCGCCCGCGCCCCGTCTCGGGTCCAGATCGACCCGGACAGCCCGTAGATGGTGTCGTTGGCCAGCGCCACCGCCTCCCGCTCGTCGGCGAAGGGGACCACGGCCACGATCGGACCGAAGATCTCCTCGCGGACCGCACGATCGGTTGGCTTGGCCGGCGCGAGCACCGTGGGAGCAAACCAGAACCCGGGCCCCTCGGGGGCCGACCCGCGGAACGCCACCGGTGCCCCGTCCTGCAGGAACGAGCCCACGCTCTCGCGCTGGGCGGCGGAGATCAGCGGGCCCATCTGGGTGTCCTCCAGCAACGGGTCTCCCACCCGCAGCTGCTTGACGTGCACCTCGAGCAGCTCCATGAAGCGGTCGAGCGCCTGTGCCTGTACGAGGATCCGCGAGCGCGCGCAGCAGTCCTGGCCGGCGTTCCCGAACACGGCCCCCGGTGCCGCCGCGGCCGCCTCCTCCAGGTCGGCGTCGGCGAACACGATGTTGGCCGACTTGCCACCGAGCTCGAGCGTCACCCGCTTGATCGTGGCGGCCGCCCCGGCGGCGATCGAGCGGCCCACCTCGGTGGAGCCCGTGAAGGCGATCTTGGCCACGTCGGGGTGCTCGACGAGCCGCTCGCCGGCCGTCCGGCCCGGCCCCACGACGACGTTCAACACCCCCTCCGGCAGCCCCGCGTCGCGGGCCAGCTCGGCGAACCGCAGCGCGCTCAGGGGCGTCAGCTCGGCGGGCTTGAGGACAACCGTGTTGCCCGCCGCCAGCGCGGGGGCGAGCTTCCACGAGGCGATCGTGAGCGGGAAGTTCCAGGGCGTGATCAGCCCCACCACGCCCATCGGCTCACGCACCGTGAACGCCTGCCCGCCGGCCGCCGGGATCGTGTCCCCGAGCATCCGCTCGGGTGCCCCTGCGTAGTAGCGGAAGGTGTCGGCGACCATGCCCATCTCGCCGCGGGCGTCGGCGATCGTCTTGCCCGCGTTGCGCGCCTCCAGCCGCGCGAGCTCCTCCTGGTGCTCACGCACGGCGGCGGCGATCGCCAGCAGCAGCTCGGCCCGCTCGCCGGGATCCAGCGCGCGCCACGCCGGGTACGCGCCGCGCGCCCGGGCGACGGCCTCGTCGGCCTCCCCCACGCCCGCGCGGGGGACCTCGGCGAGCACCGCCTCGGTGGCGGGCTCGAGCACGGACAATGTCTCGGTCAGCGGTCGGCCCGCCCTATCGCCAGGACCCCTGGGGTGCTCTGGGCCGACCGCCCCCCGGTCCCTATGGAGCCTCCGCGATCGCGGGCAGCGCCTGTTCGATATCGAGCTGGTCGATCGTCCGGATCGGACCCTTGAAGGTGTTCTTGGCCGACGCGAAGTACCAGATCGTCACCGCGAAGATCACCCCGATCGTCACCAGCGGGGCGTAGTTGACCGCGTTCCAGCTGAACGAGCTTTCCCACGGCACCCCTTCCGGCGAGAACGGCAGCGAGAAGATGATCACGCACAGGGCCACCCACACGCATGCGATCGGATTGATCCACCTGTACTTGGAGCCGAGCGTCCACGGACCCGCCTGGAAGGTGTCTCCCTGACGCCAGCGCAGGAACACGGGGATCGTGTAGGCGATGTACAGCCCGATCACCGAGATCGAGGTCACCGCCAGGAACGCGACCGGGGTGCCGAGGTGGTTCGGGAAGTAGGCCGGGATCGTGATCACCAGCGCGAACACGACCACGAACAGCACCGACCACGTGGGGGTGCGGCTCTTGCCCAGCCGTCGCCACAGGTTGTGGCCCGGGACCGCGCCGTCGCGCGAGAAGGCGAACGTCATTCGCGAGGCGCTGGTGACGCATGCCATCGAGCAGAACAGCTGGCCGACCGTCGAGATCACGAGCACAGCCTTGGCGGCGGCGGAGGTCAGGGCCGTCTCGACGATCGTCACCGCCGGGTAGCCGGCTTTGTAGATTTCGGCTTCGTGAGCGTGCTGGATCGCGAACGTGATCCCCAGCAAGAGGATCCAGCCGAAGATCGCCGAGTACAGCACCGACAGCCAGATGCCGCGCGGCGCCGAGTGTTCGGCGCCCTGTGTCTCCTCGGAGACGTGGGCCGACGCGTCATAGCCGGTGATCGTGTACATCGTCAGCAGGAAGCCGAGCGGCAGCACGTACAGCCAGAATTTCGC
>DATJOU010000080.1:0-6437 GCA_035506775.1 Solirubrobacteraceae bacterium
GGGGCCCTTGGTGATGTGGTAGTGGGGCGACATGATCAGCACGCGGTCAGGTGAGTTCTTCAGCGATTCCCACAGCAGCGGCTCGCCGCGCTGGAAGAGGTCGTACCAGCCGCCCTGGATCACGACCGGGACCTTGATTTCGGCCGCCCTCGTTACGGGAGATCGCAGGTGGTAGAAGGGCCCGTCGTAGGACGCTTCGGTGCCCAGCGCCGACCCCACCAGCTTTTCGCCGTCGAATTCGCCGTTGGCGATGAGGTGTTCCACATACAGGGCGGCGGCTTCTTCGGGGTCGTCCGAGAGCGAGGACGGCGGCAGCGCCGAGAGGCCGGTGACGAGGCCCAGCCACAGCGGCATGAAGCCGGAGTCGAGCGCGCCGCCCTGGAAGGTGACGTCGCGGTACGCATCCGCCATCGGGATGTCGGCCCACACCGCGTCCACCGCGCGGGGCTTGCCTTCCGCCACCCGTGAGGCGTCGGCCTCGGCGATCAGCAGTGAGGTGATGCCCATATAGGATTCACCCGTGGTGGCGACCTTCGAGTCCGACCACGACTGTGCCTGGATCCAGTTGAGGACTTCCTTGTAGTCTTCCTGCGTCCGCTGCCCCCAGGCTTCCCACTTGCCTCCGGATGCTCCCGTTCCGCGATCGTCCATCACCATCACGGCGAAGCCCTTTTCGGTGAGACTCGGTTCATCTCCGGCGATCCCCTGGGAGGATTCACAGTCCTGCCCGGTGGGATTGGCGGCGTCCTTGTTGTAGCCGGTGACGGTGAGAACGGTGGGATAGGTGCCCGTGGCCGAGGGCAGGTAGACGTTCGCCCGCATCACCTTCCCGTCACTCATCGGGATCGCCACGTTGCACATGCTCACGGTTGCCCGCGCGACGGCCGGGAGCGTCAACAGACACGCCACCCCTATAAGTGACACCAGCAACAACGGACGCAGACGAACATCGCCTGCACGAGCAGTGTCCAGACCCTTCATCTCCCGCGGTCTCCCTTCGCCCCGGTATCTATACGAGCGCGGCCGCCGGAGGCGACCGCAAGCACCACTACCCCTGCGGGGCGGCGCCCAAACCGCGAGGGTGGAAGTCCCCTTTAGCGTCGCCTTAGCGAGTTGGCACCAGAATGGATCCGGCCCCGGGCCAGAGGCGTAAGCCCCCGACGCCACGCGCTACCCCCTTGCGACGTGGCCGGCCCGGGGCCACCCTTCGACGGGAGGCCGGAAAGCCGCGCGGCAGCGAGAAGGACGCGCGGGCTATCAGCTGAGCGGAGCGCAGGCGGTGAGGCCGTAGCCGTGGGCGACCGTCGCGAAGTCGTGGAACGCGGCGGCCCCGGCGAGCTGGGGGTGCTTGGCGATCCTGGCGACGTCGCCGGCCAACAGGCGGTCCATGGTGGCGATCGTGGCCTGGCCGCCGACGGGGGTGCCGAGGGCCTCGATCTTCCGAGCCTGAGCTTCGATCTCGGGAATGAAGGTCCCCGCGACGATCTTCGCCGCGGCGGCGGGGCTGCGCTGGGTCTCCAGCTTCAGGGCGGTGGCGGTGAGTGGGCCGTTGGTGGCTTCGCAGACCGCGTTGGCCCTGGCCACGAACTGCGCCTTCGAGGGCCCGGACGGGGCCGTCGCGGCGGCGTTGGCGGTCGTGTGGCTGGTTGCGCCCCCGCACGCTGACAGGGTGAGCGCGAGCACGGCTCCGAGAAGCACGACGATGGTGGGCCGCGGGAGGACGAGGGGCTTGACGGTCATGGCGTTCCTTTTGCGGGACGGCCACGCACCGCAACGTGCGCGGCATACGTACACGAGCTAGTCGGTCCCCGGATCGGCCGGCGTCACTCGCGCACGACGCCTTGCAGGCCGGTGCCCGCAGGCGGTGGGCCATCCGTCCATCCATAAGCAATACCTCTACGTGCCGGGACTGTCCCGGGCCGATCTGAGAGCACACCGGGAGGGGGAGCGTCCAAGGTGAAGATCGTGCACCCCCCATATCGACGTCTCTCCTGCCCCACGCCCGCGAAGGCGGGTTGCTCCTAGATGCGCCGCCTGGTCTCCTCCGCCCGCGTCCGTTTCGGGATCTGGCTTCCGCTCACGGGTCTGATGCTGGTCCTCGGGATCGCGGCCTCGGTCCTGGGAGCACAGTCGCTGGCGAGCAGCGAAGCCAAGAACGCCCGTCAGCGGTTCCGCTTCTCCTCCGAAGAGATCGCCTCCTCCTTGAAGCTGGCGATCAGCAACGAGGAAGACCTGGTGGCCAACACCAGCGCCCACGTGGTGACGACTCCGGACGCGCGCACTCCGCTCGGACTCGACCGCTGGATCGAAACCGCCGAAATCATGCGCCGCTTCCCCGAGATCCAGAACATCGGCTTCGACGAACTCGTACCCGCGTCGCAGCTCGCCGCCTTCCAGGCACGCCGGCACGCTGACCCGCTGCGGCCGTTCGGTTCCCACGGCCCTCCGGCCTGGGAAGCGGGCGTGGTCCCGAACGAAAACGCGAGCTTCTACTGCCTGGCCGTCGCCGGGATGGCACGCGGGTCCCAGTCCTACGTGCCGCTGGGGCTGAACTACTGTGCGCTCGCGCCGACGATGATGTACGACCGCGACGCGGGCGCGGCCAACTACGCCCCCGTCACGATCGGCGGTAAAACCTCCCTCGGGGTCGCGATTCCCGTCTACCGCACCGGTACGCCGCCGACCACCGTGGCCGCCCGCCGCCGGGCCTTCGTGGGCTGGCTGGGGGAGCTGCTGGTGCCCAACGTGGTCCTCGAACGAGCCCTCGAAGGACACCCGAACATCGCCGTGAAGTTCGGCTTCAGCTCGCCGGCGGCCCACTTCGCCTTCTACAGCGGCCACACACAGGCCGGCGCCTCCAGCGACACGCTCGTGGTCCACCGCACGGCCTCGGCCGGGGCGACGTGGATCCTCCACACCTACACCCCGGTCGCCTCCGGCTCGCTGTTCGGCAACCCGAACGCGCTCTACCGCCTGGTCGGCGGCCTGCTCCTGACCCTGCTCGCAACCTCGCTGATCCTGGTGCTCGGGACCGGACGCCGCAGGGCGCTTGCGATGGTGGCCGCCAAGACCGCCGAGCTCGCGTTCCAGGCCACGCACGACCCGCTCACCAGGCTCCCCAACCGAGCCCTCGTCCAGGACCGTGCGACGCAACTGATCGCGGGCCGGACCCGTGCCGGTGGGATGACCGGTGCGCTGTTCATCGACATCGACGGCTTCAAGGAGGTCAACGACACGATGGGCCACGCCGCCGGCGACGAGCTCCTCAGGACGGTCGCCGACCGGCTGCAGGCGACGGTCCGCGAGCAGGACACCGTCGGGCGTCTCAGTGGGGACGAGTTCGTGGTGCTGTTCGAGCACAATCCCGACGAGTCGTGTGAGACGCTGGCAGAGCGGATCAACGAGGCGGTCAGGGAGCCGATCCTGGTCAGCGGCGAGCCGGTGCTCGTGACGGCGAGCATCGGGATCGCGTGCGGGCGTTACGGGACCGCCGACGAACTCCTGCGCGACGCGGACCTCGCGCTGTACCAGGCCAAGGGTCAGGGCAAGGACCGCCACGCCGTCTTCTCGGCGAGCGCCGAGCAGGCCCCGGTCACCGCCTGACCTCGTCGCGCGTAAGCTCGGCCACGACGGGCCGTCCGCCTCCCGGGAGCACCATGTAGATTGGATCGACGCAGCCCATGGATCGGAGGATCCCAGTGCCTGGAGGAACTGTCACGTCGGGAGCGGGTCCTTGAGCCTCCGCCTCGGCGGACTTCACCACGTCACGATGATCACCGCCGACGTCCGCGAGAACGTCAGGTTCTATGCGGGGCTGCTCGGGCTGAGGTTGGTGAAGAAGACCGTCAACTTCGACGAGCCGACCGCCTACCACCTGTACTTCGGGGACGAGACCGGGACCCCCGGCTCGATCCTCACCTGGTTCGGGTTTCCCGACGCCGCCCGGGGGCGCCCCGGCGCAGGGATGATCCATCGCCTCGAACTCGGTGTGGCCAGCGAAGCGTCGCTCGACTTCTGGGAGCATCGCCTCCAGGACGCCGCCCACCCCGCGAGACGTACCGAGGCGACGATCGAGTTCGCGGACTACGAGGGGTTGGCCCTCGCACTGGTGCTCTCCGACGGAGAAGAGCGGCCGCTGATCGCCCGCGACCCGGAGATCCCGCACGAGTACGCGATCACCGGGATCCGCGGAGCTCGCGCCCACGCCTCCGGCGACACCGGGGCGGCGGAGCACGAGACCCTGCTGACCGACACGCTCGGCTTTGGTCGCGTGGGCGAGGAGTACTACCTCGACGGGAGCGATCGTGGCTTCCGCTGGGCCTATGACCCCCCACCCGGCCAGGCTGGGATCCAGGGGGCCGGGACCGTCCACCACATCGCATGGGCCTGCCCCGACGCCGACCAGCCCACCTGGCAGGAGCGGGTCGCTCGGGCCGGCCGCGAGGTCACCCCCGTGCTCGACCGCGAATACTTCACCTCGATCTATTTCCGTGAACCGCAGGGGGTGCTGTTCGAGATCGCCACCGACGGCCCCGGGTTCGCCGTCGACGAGGACCCGGCCCACCTCGGAGAGGAGCTGCGACTGCCGCCCCAGCACGAGCACCTGAGGGCGAGCCTGGAAACGACACTGACCCCACTGGAGAACCCCCGCGCCGCGCGCCGCAGCGCCTGAGCTCAGCGGTGCTACCGGGAGGGCGTCTCCCTGATGACCTCCCGTGCGGCCTTGTCGTCGCGGAGCCCGACGTAGCGAGGCTGGCGCAGCCTGCCGTCCCGGGTCCACTCCGCGAACGCGATCTCGGCGACCAGCTCCGGCTCGGCCCAGCGGGCCGACCGAGGGGGCTCGCCCGCCTGAAATGGAGAGCTCTTGCGCTCCAATCGCTCGAGCTCGTCACCGAGTCGCTCCAGCGTGGCGCGGTCGAAACCCGTCCCGACCTTGCCCGCGTAGCGGAGCGTGGGGCCGTCGTAGTAGCCGACCAGCAGCGCACCGAACCGCTCGCGTGTTCCCCCGGGGGCCGTCCAGCCGCCGATCACGAGCTCCTGCCCGTGCGCGCACTTCACCTTCAGCCACTCGCGGGAGCGCTGGGGGAGGTAGGGACTCGTGACGTGCTTTGCCACGACGCCCTCCCACCCCCGCCGGCAGGCGTGTTGGAAGGCGCTCACCCCGTCACCGCGCCGCGAGGTGGTCGCGCGCACCCGTACGCCCCACGGGACCACAAGTCTGAGCTTCGCCCTGCGCTCGAGGAACGGTCGCGGGCGCAGGTCCACGCCGTCGAGCTCGAGCAGATCGAAGACGTAGTAGTAGACCGCCACGGGACTCCTGCGGGCCCGCTCGGGATCGCGGATCTGCATCCGCTGCTGGAGGCGCTCGAAGCTCGTCGCACCATGAGCGAAGGCGACGATCTCACCGTCCACCAGCAGGTCCGGACCACTCGTGGAGAGGGCGTCCTCGATGTCCGGGTAGGCCGCATCCAACGGACGACCCGTACGTGACAGAAGCGTCACCCGGCCTCCCTGCCTCAGGGCTCCGCACCGCTCCCCGTCGAGCTTGCGCTCGAACACCCAGTCGCGATCCGAGAACGGCTCGCCGACGAGCACCGGCTTCATCGGGACATAGCGCTCGTGCACCGCCTGTGACCCCTCCCTCCCGTCCCGTAGGGCATCCCGGGCGACTCTACGCCGATCCAACGGCGAGGAGCGGGGACGGCGGCGAAGCGCGCCGGCTCGGCTCAGAACTTATGCGAGGTTGATCCCGCCGCTAGGGGGAGTTGATCCCCGCGGAGAAAATGAGCTCCGATGAGCCGAGTCGAGATCGACGAGGAGCTGACCCGCAAGCAGCGTCGCGAACACGCCCGCTCGGAACGCAAGGCGATCGAGGAGGCCTCGGCGGCCGACGCCGCCCGGCGCAGACGCCTGACCCGGCTCGGCGTGGTCGTCGCCGTCGTGGTCGCGGCAGTGGTCGTGATCCTGCTCGCCACCTCGAGCGGCTCCAGCACGCAGAAGCACGGAACCAAAGGAGCGGAAAAGGTCGAAAGGGAAGTGAGCAGCCTGCTCGCCGGGATCGATCAGAGCGGCAATTCGCTGGGCTCCCCCACCGCCCCCGTCACGCTCCAGTACTTCGGCGACCTCGAGTGCTCGATCTGCAGGAAATTCACGCTTGGAGCACTTCCCTCGCTGATCCAGCACCAGGTCCGCGAAGGCAAGCTTCGGATCGAGTACCACAACCTCGAGACCGCCACCCACGAACCGGAAACCTTCAAGACCCAGCAGGCTGCGGCCCTGTCCGCGGGTCAACAGGCCAAGCTCTGGAACTTCATCGAGACCTTCTACCACGAGCAGGGGCAGGAGGGCAGCGACTACGTCACCGAAGAATGGCTGCGCAACATCGCCGAACAGGTACCCGGGCTCGACGTGGCGAAATGGACCAGCGAACGCACGAA
>DATJOU010000081.1:0-14268 GCA_035506775.1 Solirubrobacteraceae bacterium
GGACCCGGTCACCGACCGCCTGCTGATCATCTCCGGGGTGGTCGTGTGCTGGCACTTCCAGCTGCTTCCCCGGTGGGCCCTGGCGGTGCTCGTGGCGCGTGAGCTGCTGATGCTCGTGTTCGGCCGCTACGGTCAGCGGCACGGGGTCGAGTTGCGCATCAACTGGCCCGGCCGCCTGGCGGTGGCGCCGGTGATGGGGTCGCTGTTCTTCGCCATGTGCGGTCTCGAACGGCTCGGGGAAGTGCTGCTCTACATCGGCCTCGCGCTGGTCATCGTGGCGACCGTGATGTACCTCCGGTACGGCATCTCGGAGCTCCGCCGGCAGGCCCGTCCATAGTCTCAAGCTCAACCTGACAGTCGGGCTATACTTGGGCCACCACCCGGGGCTCGGGGGAGCGCTCTTCTCCCGAGGACGTCCTCCGGGGTCAAGTGCCCGCTAGAGAGAAGAGGACACGATGGACGAGACGTTCCCCGACCTGGGGTCGCTGACCGACGCGGAACTGAAAGACGTGATCCGCCAGCTCACCGAGGAGGAGACCGAGATCTCCTACCGCCGGCGCATCCTGCACGGCAAGATCGACATCCTGAGGGCGGAGCTCGTGAACCGCCTTCGCCACAAGCACGAGGGCGGCGAAGCGCTGATCACCGGCGAGGACGTCCAGCGGCTGACGGACATCCTCTCCCAGGGAACCGCGGAGAGCTGAACCGGCCGGAGCCATGGCCATGCACTGCACGGAGTGCGGCTTCGTCAACGGCGAGGGCGCCAACTACTGCCAGCGCTGCGGCGCGCTGCTGCCGCGGGC
The DNA here is from genome assembly GCA_035506775.1 of Solirubrobacteraceae bacterium. Taxonomy (GTDB): domain Bacteria; phylum Actinomycetota; class Thermoleophilia; order Solirubrobacterales; family Solirubrobacteraceae; genus Palsa-744. The sequence goes on from DATJOU010000081.1 coordinate 804, forward strand.
GGAGGGTGACGGAGACCCCGCCACCGCCACCTACCGCATCGGCGAGACCGGCGAACTGGTCCCGGTCGAGCTCGGCGAGGTCACCGAGCGGGGGCCGGCCTTCGTGATCCGTGCGGGGGGCGGACGGGTGGGGGAGAGCTTCCCCGTCAACGGGGAGCGGATGAGCATCGGACGGCGGCCCGACTCGGAGGTGTTCCTCGACGACATCACCGTCTCCCGCGACCACGCCCTGCTGATCCACCGCGGTGAGGACTGGTACCTCGACGACTGCGGCTCGTTGAACGGGACCTACGTGAACCGCTCCCGGATCGAGTCCCACCAGCTGCAGGAGGGTGACGAGGTGCAGATCGGCAAGTACAAGCTCACCTTCCACGTGCGCTGATGGCCGTCTCCTCGACATCCCCCGACGCCGCCGAGACGCCCGTCCCCGCCGACGGGTCCCCATCGCCGGGGGCCGGCGAGGCGGCCAAGCGGCCCAAGTCGCTGACGATCGGAGCCGTCTGCAAGGCCCTCGCCCAGGAGTTCCCCGACATCTCGATCTCCAAGATCCGCTACCTCGAGGACCAGAAATTGCTCGCCCCCCGCCGCACCCCCGGGGGCTACCGCCTCTACTCCCAGGCCGACGTCGCCCGCCTGCGGACGATCCTGCGGATGCAACGTGACGAGTTCCTGCCCCTGCGGGTGATCCGCCAGGAGCTGGCCGCCGGCCGGGCCGAGGAAGCCGACGTCCCCTCCCGCCGCGAGGGCGCCCGCACGTGGCGGGCGAGCATGAGCGTGCGCCAGGGCACCGGCGCCCTTCACTCCCTGGAAGAGGTGCTGGAGGAGACGAAGGCCGACGCCAAGCTGGTGCGGGAGCTGGAGGAGTACGGGGTCGTCAAAGGTGAGATGCGAGGGGGGATCCGCTACTTCGATGACACCGAGCGGGAGATCATCGCCGCCGTCGCCGAGCTGGCCCGCTACGGGGTCGGGGGCCGTAACCTGCGCGTGTTCCGCTCCTCCGCCGACCGCGAGGCGAACCTGCTCCAGCAGATCCTCGCCCCCGCCCTGCGCTCCCGCAACCCGGAGCGCCGCAAGGAGGCCGTGGAAGCGCTCGAGAACCTGGCCGTCGTGGCCACCCACCTCAAGCACCTGCTGCTGATCCGCGATCTGCGCAAGATCGTCCGCTGATGAGCGCGCACACGCTGCGCTCCCTGATCCGCGACATACCCGACTTCCCCCAGGCGGGTGTCAACTTCAAGGACATCACGCCCCTGATCGAAGACGCCCACGCGCTGGCGGAGGCCGTCGGGCTGCTCGCCGACCACGCCCGTCCCCTGTCGATCGACTACGTGGTCGCGGCCGAGGCCCGTGGCTTCCTGCTCGGCCCCGCCCTGGCGCTGGCGATCGGGGCCGGCTTCGTGCTCGGCCGCAAGCCGGGCAAGCTTCCCTACGAGACCGTGAGCGCCGAGTACCTGCTCGAGTACGGGTCCGGGCAGCTCGAGCTGCACACCGACGCGCTGCGGGCCGGGGCGAGGGTGCTGGTGCACGATGACCTGCTCGCCACCGGCGGGACGGCCGCCACGTTGTGCGAGCTGGTGGAGAGCCTCGAAGGTGAGGTGGTGGCGTGCAATTTCCTGGTCGAGCTCGCCTTCCTCGGGGGTCGTGAGCGGCTCGCCGGACGCGAGGTGCACTCGGTCCTCAGCTACGAGAGCTGAGGACCTCCGGGACACCATTCGGTGCCGTGCACTCCGCCGGGAGCGCGGAAGTAGACGCCGGCGTGGCGGTGCGGGAACGATCTGTAGATGATCGCCCGGTCGTAGGTGGATAGGACCACCCGGCAGACCCCAGGGGGGGCCGGGAAGCGGCTCCGTCGGCCCGTTCGGGAGCGTAGGTACAAAAGTGGGGGGAAGCGGCGCTGTCGCCGTGACTAGGGTGCCGCCCGCAACATCAAACCGCGGTCGGTTGGCGGGACAGGTGATGTGGGCTTGACCCCACGCCGGTCGCGCGGCCCGGCCGCCACTCAAAGGGGGTAACTGAATGACTGGCACCATCGGTGGCAGGCTGCGGCCTGCCGTCACCCATGCGCTGTACCTTGCCGCACTCGCCGTGATCGCGGCGCTGCTAGTGGCTGCGAACGCACACGCCGCTCCGGCGACGTTGTGTGTGAAGGCGACCAAGACGACGGAAAAGCCGAAGCACTACACGGGCGGCTGGAGCGACAAGAACTGCACCGCCCCCGAAGGAAAACACGAAGGCAAGTACGAAAAACTCGCCAACCTCACGACCGAACAGGAACAGAAGCTCACGGCGCTGCTGGCGCATGTCAACGTCCAGGAGGAAGGCATCGACCAAAAGCCGACCGTCCAGTTCACGGGGGCGAACGTGCAGATCGTCAACGGGGAAGGGAAAACCCAGTCGACGAACGGCGAGGGCAACCTCGTGCTGGGCTACGACGAGGACCCGGGAGCGCAGACGGGCTCGCACGACCTGATCCTCGGTGAAGAACAGACGTACACGAGTTACGCCGGGATTCTCGCCGGTCAGGAAAACACGAACAGCGGGCCGTTCGACTCGGTTCTCGGCGGCTGGAAGAACAGCGCGAGCGGCGAAAACAACGCCGTCCTGGGCGGCAGCCACAACACCGCGAGCGCCAGCATCAACGGCGCGGCCTCCACGGTGGCGGGCGGCTCGGGCAACGTCGCGAGCGGGCCCGTGGCGTCGATCATCGGCGGTAACGAAAACACCGCCGACGGCTCATGGGCGTTCGTCGGCGGGGGCGAGAAGAACCTCGCCGGTGGTCCCGGGTTCTCCGAATACCTGACCTCGGTGTTCGGGGGCTACAACAACAAGTCCCTCGGCAACCACTCCTCGGTGGCCGGCGGCAACGGAAAAGAAGCGCTGAACTCGATGGAAGCGGTCCTGTAGGGAGCCGCGGGCTCCGAGGAGCTCCAGCGAAGGGAACCACGCGGAGGCCCGGCCCGGGCGGTCGGGCCTCCGCAGCGTCCCCGGGGAGCCGAGCCGCCCGCGCGCGGTGGCGCGGGGATGCGGCTCGTCATAAGCTCCCCCCGTGCCCACCGCACGTCGCACCCGCACGATCTCGGCCTCCCCGGATGAGCTCTGGGAGCTGATCGAGGATCCCCATCACCTCCCGCGGTGGTGGCCCCGGGTGACGCGTGTCGAGGACGTCGAGGGCGGCGCCTTCACGGAGGTGTTCACGACCAGCAAGGGCAAATACGTGCGGGCCGACTTCGATCTGGTCCACCGCGACGAGGGAGAGCGCACGCTGCGCTGGGCCCAGCGCCTGGAGGGAACCCCGTTCGGGCGGGTGTTGCGGTCCGCCGAGACCGAAGTCCGCCTCGCGCCCGCGGACGCCGTTCGGGCGGCGGACGCGTTCGGAGGGGAGCACAACGGGGCCGAGCCCCTCGCCGAGCCCCCCGCCACCGACGTCACGATCGAGGTGCGCCAGTCGCCGGCCGGCTTCTTTGCCCGCTTCGGCGGGTTCATGATCCGCCGGGCGGCCACGCACACGATCGACGAGGCCCTCGACGGGCTCGCCCGGATCAGTGGCTGACCGTCCCCAGCCGGCCGAGATGCGCTGGTGGGGGTGGGGGGACCCGGCCCAGCCGCCGGCGCTCGGGGCTCGTGCGCTCTCCTACCTGCGAGACCACGTCGGTGTCAGCGACCGCCCCCGCCCCCCGGTGGCCCTGTCACGCGTCGGCCTCCCGCCCTCCCGCCTCGGGGAGGCCCAGCTCGACCGGCTGCGGGCGATCGTGGGAGCCGACGGAGTCAGCGCCGAGCATCCGATCCGAGTCCTCCACGCCGCCGGGAAGGGATACCCGGACCTGGTGCGGATGCGGGCCGGGACGCCGGACGGGGCCCCCGACGCGGTCGTGTTCCCGCGCTCGCACGAGCAGGTCGTGGAGCTGCTCGGTGCCTGTGCCTCGGCCTCGCTCGCGGTCGTGCCCTTCGGGGGCGGCACCAGCGTCGTCGGAGGGGTGGCGCCGCTCGGGGGCGAACACGCCGCGGTGGTGAGCCTCGACACCCGCCGAATGGCGGATGTGCTCCAGCTCGACACCCGCTCGCGGACGGTGACGGTGCAGGGAGGGATGCGGGCACCGGCGCTCGAAGGGCAGCTCGCCGGCCACGGGTTCACGCTCGGGCACTACCCGCAGTCCTTCGAGTACGTCTCCCTTGGGGGTTGTGCCGCCACACGCTCGGCCGGGCAGGCCTCCACCGGCTACGGGGCGATCGACAAGATGGTGGTGGGGCTGCGGCTCGCGGCCCCCACGAACGAGATCCGGCTGGAGCCCGTGCCGGCGACCGCCGCCGGGCCCGGACTACGTCAGCTCGTGGTCGGCTCCGAGGGCACCCTCGGGGTGCTGACCGAGGTCTCCCTGCGGGTGCGCCCGGCGCCGAGTGCCGGGGTCTACGAGGGGATGTTCTTCTCCAGCTTCGCCGAGGGAGTGGAGGCCCTCAGGAGCCTCGCCGGAGAGCACCAGTCGTTGCCCGACGTGGTGAGGCTGTCCGACGAACGGGAGACGGAACTGTCGCTGATGCTGGCCGAACAGGGGGCGCTCAAGAGCGCCCTCACGCGCGCCTACATGGGTGCCCGGGGGGTCGCGGGGGGGTGCCTTGCGATCCTCGGCTTCGAGGGCTCGGAGTACGAGGTCGCGGCGCGGCGGGTGCGGGCCAAGGGGCTGCTTCGCAGCCATGGCGGAAGGCCGGCCGGGAGCTCCCCGGGGCACGCCTGGCTGCGGGGGCGCTTCGCCGGCCCCTACCTGCGCGACGACCTGCTCGGACAGGGGGTGATGGCCGAGACGCTCGAGACGGCCGCCCAGTGGTCGCAGCTGCTGGAGGTCCACGACGCGGTCGCAGCCGCGATCTCGACGGCCCTCTCAGGCCAGGGGACGCCGGGGCTCGTGATGTGCCACGTCTCCCACGTGTACGAGACGGGCGCCTCGCTCTACTACACGCTGCTCGCCCGCCAACGGGAGGGTCAGGAGATCGCCCAGTGGCAGGCCGTCAAGCAGGCGGCCGGCGATGCGATCCGGGCCAGCGGCGCCACCATCACCCACCACCACGCGGTCGGCCGGGACCACGCCCGCTGGGTCCCGGGCGAGGTGTCCCCGGGCGGGATCGCGGTGCTGAGGGCGGCCAAGGAAGAGCTCGACCCGACAGGGATCATGAATCCCGGCAAGCTGCTCTAGCGGGCGGGCCCTATTCGAGCGTGAAGGGCCCGGAGAGGACGATTTTGCCCGGATGGGTGGGCCGGGTGCTCGTCTCGCGGGTGAGGAGGATCTGTTTGTATTTGGCGGCGTTGGAGGGCAGCAGCGCACCGCCGGCGAGGCGTCCGGTCTTGCCCACCGGGGGGGCTTTGCTGAGCGGCTCGGCGCTGGTGGGGGAGTTGTACAGCCAGATCGCGTAGAAGAAGTGGTGGCTCGCGGGGAGGTTCTGGGCTTCGATGTAGAAGGCCCGCTTGCCGGATTCTGAGAGCACCTCCACGACCCCCAGCGAACGGCTGGCCGAGTTGGGCGAGCGGAGCGTCAGCTGGTGGACGGTAGGGCCGTGGGTGTTGGCCGCCGTGGTGGAGCTCGCGGTGGTTTTGGTCTTGTGTTTGCCCCCCGACCCGCCCGTCAGCAGGATCACCGCCACCACGATCGCCACGACGACCGCGGCGAGCACCAGGGCCCCGCCAAGGCGAGAGCTGGAGGGGGTGCTCGACGACGCGCTCGGCCGCGGGGGCGAGGGCGGTGGGGGCGGGGGAGCGGCAGCTTCGGGGGCCGGCACAGGCTCGGGCGCCGGTGGCGGCGCGACGTGGTTCTCCCGCACGTGGACGTTGTTGGTCAGGGCGGGGATCTCGGGAAGCGAGTTGGGGGTCAGGGCGGAGAGCTCCCCGGCCACGGCGAGGGCCCAGTTGTGGGCCGGTTCGGAGTCGCTGAGGTAGGTGCGGATCTTCAGCCGTTCGGCGATCCCCGACTGACCGAGCAGGTAGTCCCCGACCTCGGCCCGCTCTGCGGCGGTCAGCTTGCGGGCCTCGCCGGGGGCGAGGATCGCGAGGGCTGCCTGGGCGCGATCGTGGACCGCCCCGGCGGGGATCTGAAGCAGCGTCGCGACCTCGGCGTAGCTCTTGCGCTGGCTCAGCAGCAGCGACAGCGTGGCCCGCTGGTCGGGTGGAAGATCATCCGTTCTGCTCATCGGGGCACTGTCATCTTTGGGAGCTGTGTGAGGGCTCCGGGCAATTGATCCTAGCTATCGTGGCGCCCTCATGATAAGCGCGAATATCGAGCAGTTAAACAGTGGGATAAGGGGTTTCGACCGCCTCTACGGGCTCGAGTTGACGGCCTGCAGCGACACCGAGGTGCGGGCCCGACTCCAGGTGCGAGAGCAGGTTACCCAGCCCTACGGTCTGATTCACGGAGGGGTCTACGCCTCGATGGCCGAGTCGATGGCCTCGATCGCCACGGCCCTCGGGGTGGCCGAGCAGGGATGTATCGCGATGGGCCTCTCGAACAGCACCAGCTTCCTGCGTCCGATCACCGAGGGCGTGGTGGAGGGGATGGCCACGCGCATGCACCGCGGGCGGACCACCTGGGTGTGGGACGTCCATTTCACCGACTCCCAGCAGCGGCTGTGCGCGGTCACGAGGATGACGATCGCGGTGCGCCCGGCGTCGGACGGGCACCCCCCGCTCAGCGCAGCGGGCGGAGCGGGTTCGGGACCTGCGAGCTGAAGGGGCGGTTGCTGAAGGCGTTCGTCGGACGGGGCGGAGGAAGTGGTGCGTCCGGCCCACCGGGGGCGTTGATGGGGACCACGTTGCGGGCCGCGGAGCGGGCGAGGGAGGGGTTGGAGGCGAGGATGTCGACCACCACGTTCCCCGTGGGGATCATCACCACCTTCCCGGACTCGGCCTCGACGGCGGGAAGCCCTCGGACCGTCACCGCGCGGGCACGGGTGGAGCCGCCGGGGACGAAGGTGGTTTCGGGTGATGTCACGACCAGCAGGGGAGGCCTGCAGGTGCCCTGGCCGCCCGTGAGGCAGTTGCCGTACTGGACGGAGTAGGCCCCGCCGGGGTCGTGGGAGACCTGCTGGACGGCGAGTCCCCTGAAGCTCCCTCCGAGCCAATAGACGCGAAACGGGGCCTGGATCATCCCCTCGAGCTCGTTGTGGGGAACGGGCTGGACCTGCAGGGTGTTCCCGCACCCGGCGATCACCGACGCGAACAGGAGCCCGAGGACGAGCGCCGGTGCCCGATGCAGCGTTGCTCTCCCCATCCTCGGCCCTCGGCGACGGCGTGCGGCTAGCCGCGGTAGCGGTTGGTGATCGGCATCCGGCGGTCGCGGCCGAAGGCGCGGGTGGTGATCTTGATCCCCGGGGGAGCCTGGCGGCGCTTGTACTCGGCCAGGTCCACGAGCGCGATCGCGCGGTCCACGTCCTCGGCCGGGAGCCCCTGGGCGACCAGCTGCTCACGGCTCTGGTCGAGCTCGACGTAGCCCTGGAGGATCCGGTCGAGCACCGGGTAGGGGGGGAGGGAGTCGTCGTCACGCTGGCCGGCCCTCAGCTCGGCCGAGGGGGCCCGCTCGATGATGCTCTCCGGAATCGGGGCCGGGACGGCCCGCGCGGCCGCTTTGGGGAAGTCCTCGGCGAGGAAGAAGTCCGCCGAGTTGCGCCAGCGGCAGAGCCGGTAGACGAGCGTCTTGGGGACGTCCTTGATGACGGCGAAGCCTCCCGCCAGGTCCCCGTAGAGGGTGGTGTAGCCGACCGACATCTCGGACTTGTTGCCGGTCGTGAGGACCAGCCAGCCGAACTCGTTGGAGAGCGCCATCAGCATGTTGCCGCGGATCCGGGCCTGGAGGTTCTCGTGGGCGAGGCTGGTCTCGCCGTCGGAGAGCTGGTCCCGCATGACCTCGTCGTAGGCGTCCACCATCGGCTCGATGGGGAGCTCAACCGCCGCGATCCCGAGGGCCTGGGCGAGGGCGTGGGCGTCCCCCTGGGTCTCGGGAGAGGAGTAGCGGGAGGGCATCACCGCCGCGCTCACGGCGTCGGGCCTGAGCGCGTCGGCCGCCAGGCACGCCACCAGCGCCGAGTCGATCCCCCCGGAGATCCCGAGTACGACGTGCTCGAATCCGTTCTTGGTGACGTAGTCGCTCAGCCCCAGCACCAGCGCGTGGTAGACCTCGGCCTCTTCGGGGGCGAGCGGCACGGTCACCATCGGCTCCGGGGACGGCTTGTCCTGACCCGCCGGCGCGAGCGGCAGGGGGGGTAGGTGGATCACCTCCCGGCGGGAGCGGCGAGCGGCGGGGCGGTGGGACGGGTCACGCAGGCGGGCGGCGGCCGCGGCCTCGAGGTCCACGTCGCACACCAGCAACTGTTCGCGGAACTGGGGCGCACGGGCGATGGTGGTGCCGGTGTGGTCAAGGACGCACGAGTAGCCGTCGAAGACGAGCTCGTCCTGGGCCCCCACGAGCCCGCAGAAGGCGACGTAGGAGACGTTGTCGCGTGCCCGCTGGGCGAACATCCGCTCCCGCTCCGTACCCTTGCCGGCGTGGTAGGGGGAGGCCGACAGGTTGACGATCAGGGTGGCCCCGGCGAGCGCCTCGTCGCTGGCCGGGGGACCCGGCTCCCAGATGTCCTCGCAGATCGTCAGGCCGATCCGGTCACCGCCCAGGTCGAGGACCGACCCCGAGGACCCCGCCTGGAAGTAGCGCTGCTCGTCGAACACGCCGTAGTTGGGGAGGAACACCTTCCGGTAGACGGCGTGGATGGTTCCTTCATGGAGGACGGCGAGGGCGTTGTAGACGTCGTCGGCTCGCTCGGGGAAGCCGACCAGGGCGACGATCCCCGTGGTCTCGGCGGCGAGCTCCCGGAGCGCCCCGGCCGCGTCGGCGAGGAAGTGCTCCTTGAGGAGCAGGTCCTCCGGGGGGTAGCCGGTGAGGGTCAGCTCGGGGAACATCACGAGGTCCGCCCCCTGGCGGCGGGCGGCCTGGATGCGGTCGCGGACCAGCTCGGCGTTGCCGGCTACGTCCCCAACGGTGGTGTTGATCTGGCCCAGCGCCAGGCGCATAGCCCGCGCCGGCTCAATTCGTTCCGGCGGGTCGCCTCGCCCCTGAGCGGGAGTTGGAGTTGCGACGGCTGGAGTTGGTGGTGCGCTTGGAGGCCGGTTTGCGGGCGCTCCCGACCCGAGGCCGGACGCCGGCGGCGCGGCACAGGGCGGCCACGGCCCACTTCAGGTCGAGGGCCAGTTCCTCGATGTCCGGGAGGGCGTCGTAGTCTCCGAGCAGCCCGAACCCGAGATGGCCGTCGTAGCTCATGACGGCGATCCCGAGGGCCTGCTTCTGGGCCAGGGGGACGACCGGGTAGAGGATCTCAAGGCGCCGTCCCAGCAGGTAGAGCGGGAACTGGGGTCCCGGGACGTTCGTGACGACCAGGTTGAAGAACGGCTGACGGGCCTGCAGACGGGCGGCCTGACTGAGGATCGTGGGAGGGGCGAATCCCGCCAGGTTGGTGAGGACCTGGGCTCCGACGGCCTGACCGGACTTCTTCAGGTCGTCCATCGAGGCGGCGATCTTGCGCAGCACCTCGGCGGCGTTCTCGACCCCCACGGGGAGCGGTGCCCACATCGCGGCGACCTGGTTTCCGAGCGCCCCACGTTGCGCCTTCGTCCTCACCGAAACCGGGACCATCGCCTTCAGGACGAGGTCGTCGGTCTTGTGGCCGTGACGGCGGAGGTAGCGCCCGAGGGCGAGCGTGACGGAGGCCAGAACCGTGTCGTTGAGGGTTCCCCCGAGCGAGTCCTTGACGGCTTTCAGGCTCGCGATGTCGACGTCCAGGAAGGTGTAGCGCCGGTGGGGGCCTATCTCGACGTTGAAGGGGCTCGGAGGGGCGGGAGCGGAGATGCCCGCGATCGTGGTGGCACCCACGCTCGAGATCGCCCCGGTGACCTGGGAGAGGGCCCGCCGCGGCCGGCGCAGGACGGCACGGGCGCCCCGGAACATCTCACCCGGGACCGTCGAGCGTTCGATCAGGGCCTCACCCAGCAGCTTCGCCTGCCCCGGGAACGGTTTCGCCGCCCACGGGGTCGCCGGGGCTGTCGGCGCGGCCGGTTCACGGGCGGTGTCGAACAGAACGGTCGTGATGTCAACCCCTGAGATCCCGTCCACGAGGGCGTGGTGGGTCTTGGCGATCAGCGCGAAGCGACCACCGGACATGCTCTGCACCAGCCAGATCTCCCACAGGGGCTTGGAGCGGTCCAGGCGCTGGGAGAAGATGCGGCCCGCCAGACGCTTCAGGGACTCCTCTCCGGCCGGCTTCGGCAGCGCGGTGTGGCGGATGTGGTAGTAGGGGTTGAAGTGGGGGTCGTCGGTCCAAACCGGACGTCCCTGGCCGAACGGCACATAGGCGAGCCGCTGGCGGTAACGGGGGACGAGGTGTAGCCGGCTGACGACGTGGTCGACGAGTTCCTTCAGCGTCGGAGCGTCCCCCTCGAACACCATCACCGAGGCCACGTGCATGTGGGCCGTGGAGTGATCCTCCAGGTGCAGGAAGGTCGAGTCGAGGGCCGTCAGGCGGTCGGGGTTCGGCACAGCGCGATTCTCGCAGGAATTCAGCTGCGGGGCCGCGAAAGACGTCGTAGACCGAGCATTTCGTAGACGGCCTGCCGGGACACCCGGCTCTCACGGGCAATCCGGCTCACGGGGATCCCGGCCTCGTAGGCGTCCACGACCCGCTCTCGAAGCTCCGCCGCGGCGGCCCTGCGTGCCTCCTCGGCCCGCAGGCGCCTCTCGGCAGCGAACTGGAGCTCGATCAGCACCGAAGTAGGGGCGGGATCCATGGTTGTCAAGTTACCTGACAGATCGGCGTGCTGTCAAGCTGCCTTACAAGCCCCTGGAAACAGCCTGTTTTGGGGGCCAACCTCGTCGCCGTGCGGGGCGTGGCCACACGCGCGCGGACCCGGTGGCCCGTCCACTGAAGGCACTCCCCGCGGGGGCTCTCGATGATGATCGCCGCGACGGCGGAAAGCTCTCGTGGACGCGCTGCCCCGCCCCGCGGGCTGCGCCGCGCCGTCCGGCTCGGAGAGATCGACATCCACGCCGCCCGTCGGACGGTCTCGAGAGCTGTGTACAAATCTGGATAGACAGCCCCGGAGAGCCTCTGTTAGAAGATCGTCGTCCCGGTTGCTCGCCGGGTTCCGAAAAAGGGGGCTTGCAGTGCGACTGCTGCGTTGTTTCGGTGCGTGCTTTCTGACCGTGCTCGTGATCGTCGGCGGCCTCGCCTCGGCGGCGCAGGCAGGCGGAGGGAACCCGACGGGGCCGGAATACGGCCGTTGCGTGCAGGTTCCGGCCGGTAGCGGCGAGTTCGAAAATCCGAACTGCACGATTCCGGTGTCCGGCTCCGGTGCCAGCTGGAAGTTCGAACCGGCCGCGAGCGTCGGCCCGCCGCCGACCTTCACGGCTAGCTTCTCCCCGACGAAGTTCTCCTCCGAAGTCGGGACCGTCGAATGCACGGGTGGCAGCGCGGCGGGCACGATCACGGGCCCCAAAACGGCTGAAGAGACGGTCAGCCTCACTTCCTGCTCCTACGCCGGCAAACACTGCTCCAGCCCGGGCGCCGCGAGCGGCACGATCACGACCGGTCTCCTCCAACTCGAGCTGGGATGGATCGATCAGGGCAGGGGCGAAGTGGGGGTCTCGCTCAAATCTGCCTCGGCCGCCCCGATCTCAGAATCGGAATGCGAAAACGGCGTCAAGACGAACGTCGTCGGCGGGATCATCGGCGTCCTTCAGGGGACACGCGACGCCATGTCTACGTCCAGCACCGTGACCTACAGCGAGACCTTCGGGCACCAGTTGCCCGACCACTTCGAAGCCGGGCCCACCGAAACCCTCACTCAGGAAATCGTCGGATATGGCGACTTTGCGCTCACCGAGCAGTCGCGCGGGATCGATGAGTTCAGCGAAAAGCTCGAGATCAACACGATCGAAAGCCTGACCACCGCCGGCGGGACCGGCTCGGTGAGTGGAACCGTGAGCGACTCCGGAGCGACGCCCGTGGGCTCAGCGACGGTCTCCATCTGTGACCGCCAGGACGGAACCTGCTACAGCGCCGAAACCGACGCGCAGGGCCACTACGAAGCCTCGAACGTGGAGGACGGCGAATACGTCGCCCAGGTCTCTCCGCCCGGCAGCGCGTATCTGGGGGCCACGTCCCCGTCCTTCACCGTGAGCACCGGTGCCCCCGTGATCGATAACTTCACGCTCCAGTCCCTCGGGAGCCCCAGTCCGCCGCCGGGCACCGAGATCACCTCGAACGGGACCACAACCGTCAGCGGCCAGACGCTCCCCGTGATCTATTGGGGTGCCGAAAGTCCGATCACCACCCATGCATGCCCCGGTGGGACGGTGACCGCCTTCGTGACGGCGTACAGCATGTACACGCTCGAACCCGAAGCCACGGAGCTGGTGACGCTCGGGGAAGTCACGCTCGGCTCGGGCGAGTTCGAAGGGGAACTGCCCGTCCTCTTCCCCCGCCACGGCGAAGGGACCGTGACGATCAGTGTCGGCAGCTGTCCCCAGCCCTCCGAAGACGGCACTACGGAATTCCCGATCTACATCGACCCGTCAGGAACGGTCGTCGACGGCAACCACGGCGAAGCACCGGTCGAAGGCGCCACCGTCACGTTGCTGAGCGCGCCCACCTTGGAAGGGACGTATACGCCGGTCCCGGAAGGCTCGGACGTGATGTCGCTCGCCAATCGCAAGAACCCCTTCACCACAGGTCCGGACGGAGCCTTCGCCTGGGACACCCAGCCAGGGTTCTACGAGATCGAAGCGTCCAAGCCGGAATGCGGTAGCGCGACGTCGGGGCCGTTCGAGGTCCCTCCGCCGGCCTTCGATCTCAAGCTCGTGCTGCACTGCGTGGTCCCCGAACCGTCGGCGAGCGTCGAACTGCGGCAACGAATCCAGGGAACGTCGACCTATACGGCCGAACAGCTCGAAGGGCACATCGGCCAGGTCGTCGAATACGAGATCACGGTCAAGAACACTGGCAACGTTCCGATCAAACCGGAACCGTTCCTCGACGCCGAATGCGAAGATCTCACCACGCTGCCCGCCGAACTGGCCGTCGGCGAAACGGCGACAGCGACGTGCTCGGCCACGCTGCCCGCCGAACGGTCCTACCCCAACGAAGCGTTCGTCGGTGCGTTCACCGCGGGCGGAGCGGGCACCATCGAGTCAAGCAACGAAGTCGTGGTGCTGCTCCCGCCGGAAGGCAAATTCACGATCGGAAAGCTCCAGCGGGCCGGGTCGACCGGGAGCTTTGTCAACACCGAAATCCACGCCCGGGTTGGAGAAGCCGTTCAGTACGAGATCGTGATCACCAACACGGGAAACGAGTGGCTGGAATTCTACGAACTCGAAGACGCCGGCTGCGAAGACATCGCTCAGGCGCCCTCAGAACTCGAACCCGGCGAATCCGCGACGGTCACATG
>DATJOU010000082.1:0-2071 GCA_035506775.1 Solirubrobacteraceae bacterium
TCATGCAGATCCTGCCGGGGACGTGGGAGTGGATCCAGCGTGAACTGACCCCGAGCGCCCCGCTGGCGCCCGCCTCGGCGACCGAGAACGTGCGCGGCGGAGCGTTGTTGCTGCGCTCGCTGCTGAACTCGACCGGCGGTGATACCGCCACAGCGGCGGCCGGCTACTACCAGGGCCTGCCCTCGGTCCAGCAGCACGGCCTGTATCCGTCGACGCAGCAGTACGTCCAGAGCGTGCTTGCGCTCGAGCGGCGCTTCGGCGGAGGGTAGGCATTGCGGGAGCGGGGCGGCGCTGCCGAGGGCGAGCAGTCGCCCACGCGCGCCGCCAGATACGCTCCGGAGCATGTTCTACGACGACGACGCGGACCTCGCACTTCTCGACGGCAAAACGATCGCGATCATCGGCTATGGCTCCCAGGGCCACGCCCACGCGCTGAACCTGAAGGACTCCGGCGCCTCGGTCGTCGTAGGGCTGCGGTCCAGCTCGAGCAGCAGAGCCAAGGCCGAGCAGCACGGGCTGCGCGTGGTCGAGCCCGCCGATGCGGCGAGCGAGGGCGACATCGTGATGATGCTGACGCCCGACGAGCTGCACCGGGAGGTGTGGGAGTCGGGGGTCAAGGACGGGATCGCGTCGGGCAACCTGCTGATGTTCGGCCACGGGTTCTCGATCCACTACGGCGAGGTCGTGCCACCTCCGGACGTCGACGTGGCGCTCGTGGCGCCCAAGGGCCCCGGGCACCTGGTCCGCCGCCAGTACCTCGAGGGCAGCGGCGTCCCCGGCCTGGTGGCCGTCCACCAGGACCCCACGGGGAACGCGCTCGCATTGGCGCTGGCGTATGCCAAGGGGATCGGCTGCACCCGCGGAGGCGTGATCGAGACCACCTTCAAGGACGAGACCGAGACCGATCTGTTCGGCGAGCAGGCCGTGCTGTGCGGCGGCGTGACCGAGCTCGTGCGGGCCGGCTACGAGACGCTGACTGACGCCGGCTATGACCCGCGCCTGGCCTACTTCGAATGCCTCCACGAGCTCAAGCTGATCGTCGATCTGATGTACGAGAAGGGGATCGCCGGGATGCGCTACTCGATCTCCAACACCGCCGAGTACGGCGACCTGACCCGCGGCAGCCGCGTGATCTCCGACGAGTCGCGCGCGGCAATGAAGCAGCTGCTGGCGGAGATCCAGTCCGGGGACTTCGCCCGCGAGTGGATCGCCGAGAACCGGGCGGGCCAGGAGAACTTCAAGCGGATGCGCGAGGAGCAGGCGGGCCACCAGGTTGAGGTGGTGGGTCGTGAGCTGCGGTCGCAGATGGACTGGATCGACACCGAGTTTCAGGAGTAGCGCCGGCGCCTGCACCGCCCGGGCCTGCGCGTCCGGGCTCGCCGACTCGCTAACTTCGAGGTGACCCGCATGGCAGACACGTCCACCGCCCTGCAGATACCGACTGACCTGAAGCCCGCCGACGGGCGCTTCGGCTCGGGCCCCTCGCGGGTCCGTCCCGAGCAGCTCGAGCATCTCGCCGCGACGGGAACTTCGCTGATGGGCACCTCGCACCGCCAGAAGCCCGTCAGGCAGCTCGTCGGCCGCGTCCGGAGCGGGTTGCGGGAACTCTTCAGAGTCCCCGACGGCTATGAGGTCGTGCTCGGCAACGGCGGCACCACGGCGTTCTGGGACGCCGCGACGTGCTGCCTGGTGCGTGAGCGCGCGCTGCACCTCAGCTACGGCGAGTTCTCCTCGAAGTTCGCGTCCTGCACGCGGGCGGCGCCGTTCCTCGCAGACCCGATCGTCGTCGAGGCCGACCCGGGCGACGCCCCTGAGCCGGTGGCAGACCCCGCCGCCGACGTGATCGCCTGGGCCCACAACGAGACCTCGACCGGCGTGATGGTTCCGGTCGTCCGCCCGGAACAGGCCGGGGATGCGCTCGTGTTGATCGACGCAACCTCCGGAGCAGCGGGCCTGCCGGTCGACGTCGCGCAGTCCGACGTCTACTACTTCGCGCCGCAGAAGGGCTTCGCCTCCGATGGCGGGCTCTGGCTGGCGATCGCGAGCCCGGCAGCGCTCGAGCGGATCGCGC
>DATJOU010000083.1:0-16768 GCA_035506775.1 Solirubrobacteraceae bacterium
CGTTCAGGACGCGCTTGGACTGGACCCCCGCGATCACCCGCTCGATGGCGGCGTCGAAGTCGCAGGCGCCGATCGACTCGGCGCGGCGGCGGGCGGCGAAGATCGCGGCCTCGTTGCAGATGTTGGCCAGGTCCGCCCCCGCGAGCCCGCTGGTCTGCTGGGCCACCAGGCCGAGGTCGACGTCCCCGAGGGGCTTGTTGCGGGTGTGGACCTGGAGCACCCCGAGGCGGCCTTTGACGTCGGGCGGGGTGACGAACACCTGGCGGTCGAAGCGGCCGGGCCGCAGCAGCGCCGGGTCGAGCTTCTCGAGCAGGTTCGAGGCCGCGATCACGACCACGCGGCCGTTGGAGGAAAAGCCGTCCATCTCCACCAGCAGCTGGTTGAGGGTCTGGTCCTTCTCCCCGGAGATGTCCGATCCACGGCGCCCGCCGACGGCGTCGAGCTCGTCGATGAAGATGATCGCAGGTTCGTGCTTGCGGGCCTCGGCGAACAAGCGCCTGATGCGGGCGGCGCCGAGGCCGGCGAACATCTCCACGAACGAGGCCGCCGACTGGGCGAAGAACTGGGCGTTGGACTCGGCCGCCACAGCCTTCGCCAGCAGTGTCTTGCCGGTCCCCGGGGGGCCGTGCAGCAGGATCCCCTTCGGCACCGACGCCCCCAGCGCGTGGAAGGACTTGGGTTCGCGCAGGAACTCGACGATCTCCTGCAGCTCCCCGCGGGCGTCGTCCACGCCGGCGATGTCGTCGAAGGTGACCGCGGAGTTGGAGGAGGGCTTGATCTGCTGGGGCTTTACGCGCGGCATCACCTTCAGCGTTCGCAGCATCACGAAGATGATCACCGAGAAGAAGATGATCATCAGGACCGGCTCCCAGTCGTATGCGAAGTTCTGGATCTGCTGGCCGAGGGAGGCGTGGGTCGCGGCCGGGGCCACGAGCGGATGGGCGGCCGCGGTGCTGGCCGCCGAGGAGATGCCGTGGGCGGCGGTGGTGTGCAGGCCGGGAGCCGCGGCGGCGCCCTTGACGGCCGCCGCACCGCCCCCTGCCTGGACTTCTTCGATCTGCTTGGCGCCGGCGAGGGCGAGCGCCTTGGCACCTGCCTGAGCGCTCATTGGATCCTCCGTGGACTCGGCACCATCCTTGGCATCGGAGGATTATTTGCCGCCCGTGAGCGTTATTGCAAGCCAGGCAACGAAACGATCAGCCCTGCCGCCGGGCGGCGCTCAGCTGAGCAGCCGACGGGCGAGGTCCTCGAACAGGCCGGCGGCCAGGTCGAGGTCGCGTATGTCGATGCGCTCGTCGGCCCCGTGGATGAGGGGGGCAGAGTCGAGCAGCGACTGGTGTCGCTGGGGCATGAAGCCGTAGGCCACGCACTCGGGGAAGGCCACCCGGAAGTGGCGCGAGTCCGTGAACCCGGGGAGCACCACGGGCACGACGATCGCCCCGGGGTCCGTCTCGGCGACCCACGCCCGGAGGGCGTCCATCAGGGGCGAGTCGGCCGCCGAGCGGTTCCCCACGACCTGCTCGGTGAACTCGATCTCGAAGTTGCCGTCGGCCGGCCCCAGGACCTCCTCGATCCCCTCCAGCACCTCCTTCTCGCCGAGACCCGGGGGCACGCGGCAGTCCACCTTCAGCTCCGCCCGGCTGGGGATCACGTTGATCTTCTCCGAGGCGCTGATCCGGGTGGGGGTGAACGTGACCCCCATCATCGGCTCGAAGAAGATCCCCAACATCGGGTTCTCCGCCTTCAGCCGTTCCAGCGCCCCCCGCGGGTCGTCGGGATCCTCCCCGATCCCGCTGAGGAAGGCCGCCGGCTCGCCGGTGGCCGTATAGGACGGCTGGCGGGCGGCGAAGCGGTCCAGCAGGGGGGCCATCTTCAGGAGCGCGTTGACCCCCATGCCGGGCATCGAGGCGTGGCCGGCCACTCCGGAGGTCGAGACGGTGAAGCGGAACACGCCCTTCTCGGCGCAGCAGACGCCGTAGCAGCGCTTGCCGTTCAGCTCGAACACGGCACCGCCGCCCTCGTTGACGAGCAGGTCGCAGCGCACCTTGTCGGGGTGGTTTTCGGTGATCCACTGTGCCCCCAGCGAACCTCCCGTCTCCTCGTCCACGACGGTCACGATCAGCAGTTCGCCCCGCGACGGGCGCCACCCGGAGCGGGCCAGGGCGGCGGCGGCGGCGATCTCGGCCGCCACCTGGTCCTTCATGTCGAGCGCGCCCCTGCCCCACAGGAACCCGTCGGCGATGTCCCCCGACCACGGGTCGTGGGTCCACTCCCCGGGCGTGGCGAGGACGGTGTCCACGTGCCCGAGGTAGCAGAGCGTGGGGCCGTCGTGCCTGGCCGGGCCGTCGGCCGGGAGCCGGGCCACCAGATTCGGACGCTCGGGGGTGGAGCCGAGCAGCTCGCACTCGAATCCCGCCCCCTCCAGGTAGCCGGCGAGGTACTCCTGGGCCGGAAGCTCGTTGCCGGGTGGGTTGACGGTGTTGAAGCGGATCAGCGCCTGCAGCAGCTCCTGTGCCGTGCTGGCGGGTGCGGCGGTGGCGCTCATCGGCGAGCGGCTCCGGTGTGGGACGCGTCGTTCATCGGCGGGTCGATCCTAGGAGGTCGGGTGCTCATCGGCGGGTCGATCGTAGGGCCCGCCGGACGCTCATGCGGCGCCGCGCAGGCCCAGCTCGATGAGGTCGCCTTCGTCGAGGGGGAAGTGGCAGGCCGCCGAGGTGCCCGTCTGCTTGTCCTCCATCGGCGGGTCCTCGACCGAGCACAGCTCACGAGCCTTCGGGCAGCGGGTGTGGAAGCGGCACGCGCTCGGGGGGTTGGCGGGGCTCGGGACGTCCCCGCTCAGGAGCCTGCGCTGCTCTCCGTGGCGGTCGGGGTCGGCGATCGGCACCGCCGACAACAGCGCGCCCGTGTAGGGGTGGCGGGGGAAGGCGTACAGCGCCTCACTCGGCCCCGTCTCCACCACGCGACCGAGGTACATCACGGCCACCCGGTCGCACATGTGCCGCACGACCGACAGGTCGTGGGCGATGAAGATCAGCGTGAGTCCGAACTCGCGCTGGAGTTCCCGCAGCAGGTTGAGCACCTGGGCCTGGATCGAGACGTCGAGCGCGGACACCGGCTCGTCGGCGATCAGCAGCCGCGGTTTCAGGGCCAGGGCCCGTGCCACGCCGATCCGCTGGCGCTGCCCGCCGGAGAACTCGTGGGGGTAGCGGTTGTAGTGCTCGGGGTTCAGCCCGACCGTCTCCAACAGGTCCTGCACGGCCCGCTTGCGCTCCCCCTGCCCCTTCAGCACACCGTGGATCGCATATGGCTCGGCGATGATCGAGCCGACCGTCTTGCGCGGGTTCAGCGACGAGTACGGGTCCTGGAAGATCATCCCGATCTCCTTGCGCAGTTCCTTCAGGCGCCCCCCCGTGGCATTGGTGATGTCCTCGCCGTCGAACAGCACCTGCCCGGAGGTGGCGTCGAGCAGGCGCATGATCAGCCGCGCGGTGGTGCTCTTGCCGCATCCCGTCTCGCCCACGACTCCGAGCGTCTCCCCGCGTCGCACCTCGAGGTCCACGCCGTCCACGGCCTGGACGGCCCCGATTTTGCGCTGCACCAGGATCCCTCGCATGATCGGGAAGTGCTTCACGAGGTCCTTCGTCTGCACGAGCGGGTCCCCGCCGGCGAGCGCGGCCGCGCCGGTCCCGCTGCCCGCCGAGGGTGTCTGCTCCGGTGCGTGACCGGCGGGTGGCTCGGCGGAGGGGGCGCTCACGGTACCGGGGTGCCCTCGGGCGCTTCCTCGACGTAGCCGGCGCTCTCCTTGGCCTCCTCGGGCGTGGCCCCCCCGGCCAGCGCACCCCAGAGGCCGCGGCGCAGCTGGGGCTCGAGCAGGCAGGCAGCGAAGTGGTCCGGGGCCCCGGCCAGCGGCTCGAGCCCGGGGTCGATCCGCGAGTGGGACGGCTGGGCGTAGGCACAGCGGGGGTGGAACCGGCACCCGGAGGGGGGCGCGATCAGGCTCGGGGGTGTCCCCGGGATCGGCACCAACGCCTCTCCGCGGTCCCGCTCCAGGCGCGGGATCGAGCGCAGCAGGCCCCATGTGTACGGGTGTTCGGGCGAGGCGAACACGCCCCTCGCGGGGGCCGTCTCGACGATCCGTCCGGCGTACATCACCGCGATGTCGTCGGCCATCTCCGCGACCACCCCGAGGTCGTGGGTGATGATCACGATCGCCATCCCCAGTTCGCGCTGCAGGCGTTCCATCAGGTCGAGGATCTGGGCCTGGACGGTCACGTCGAGGGCCGTGGTGGGCTCGTCGGCGATCAGCAGCTTGGGCTCGTTGGCGAGCGCCATCGCGATCATCACCCGCTGGCGCATGCCGCCCGAGAACTCGTGCGGATACTGGTCCACGCGGTGGGAGGGATCGGGGATCCCCACCAGCCCCAGCAGCTCGACCGCCCGCGTCCGTGCCTGCGCCTTCGACAGGTCGCGGTGGGTCAGGATCGCCTCCGTGAGCTGCCTGCCGACCTTGTAGAGCGGGTGCAGCGAGGACAGCGGGTCCTGGAAGATCATCGCGACTTCGTTGCCGCGGATCGAGCGCAGCTGATCGTCGTCCATCGTCACCAGGTCGCGGCCTTCGAGCAGGATCTTGCCGCTGACCTCTGCCCCCTGATAGCGGGTCAGACCGAGCACCGTCATCGATCCGACGGTCTTGCCCGAGCCCGACTCGCCCACGATCCCGAGCGTCTTGCCCGGCATCACCTGATAGGTGATCCCGTCGACGGCGTGCACGATGCCGTCTTCGGTGTTGAACTGGACCCGCAGGTCCTCCACCCGCAGCAGCGGCTCGGCCGCGCTCACGCGTACCTGACCCTGGGATCGATGAAGGCATAGACGATGTCCACCACGATGTTCGCGACGATGATGAACATCGCAGCCAGCAGCACCGTTCCCTCGATCACTTCGTAGTCCGAGCTGCTGATCGATTCGTACGCCAGCCGCCCCACGCCCGGGATGTTGAAGACGGTCTCCACCAGCACGGCCCCGCCGAGCAGGACCCCGAATTCCAGCCCCATCAACGTCACCACCGGGTTGATCGACGCTCTCACACCCTGTCTGACGACCCGTTTCTCGGGCAGCCCCTTGGCGCGGGCGGTGCGGATGTAGTCCTCGTCCATCACCTCCAGGAGGTTCCCCCGGATCAGGCGCGCGAACACGGCCGCGCTCCCCGCCGCGAGAACGAACCACGGCATCAGCAACGAGGTGAACCATTTCCACGGGTCGGAGGTGAGACCCACGTAGGTGCCGGCACCCGGAAGGATCTTGAATTTCCCGATGCTCGAGGAAAACAGGAACAGCAGCACCAGCCCGAGCCAGAATTCCGGCGCCGACACCAGCAGCAGGGCCCCGCCCATCGCGCCGCGGTCGGTGTAGGAGTGACGGCGCAGCGCCGAGACGACCCCGATGCCGATCCCGAACACGATCCACAGCACGGCCGCCCCGACCGTCAGCGAGATCGTCGCCGGCAGCCGTTCTTTGATCAGTTGCGTCACCGACTCGTTGCTGCCGTAGCTGTAGCCGAAGTTGAAGTGCAGCAGGATTTCCCGCAGGTAGTCGTAGAACTGCGTCGGCAGCGACCTGTCCAGGCGCAGCGAGTGTTCGATCGCTTTGAGCGACTGCGGGGTCGGGTTGCGGCCGGCCCGCAGCACCGCCGGGTTCACCGTGGGAAGCACCCTGAAGATGATGAATGTGGTCAGACACACCACGACCAGCATCAGGATGCCCCACAGGACCCGGCGGATGACGTATGCGGTCACTTGCCGCGGACTTTCGTGGGAGTCGTGTCCCTTTCCTCTTTTACTTCAGTGACGTGAAGGAGAGGTCCCACTCCCCGCTGTTCCACAGCTGGCCGACGCCGAGCACCTGCGTGCCCTCGACGTTGGCCTGCTTGTCCCAGTCGAACGGGATGGCATTGGCTTCTTTGACGAGTTCTTCGTCGATCTTCGCCCAGGCGCTCGCGCGTGCGCTCTTGCCCTGGATCGATTCGGCCTTGTCCATCATTTCGTTGGTCTTCGGGTTGTTGGCCTGGCTCCAGTTGACGTTGCCCACGGGCGGTATGAACTTGCCGTTGAACGTCACGTTCAGCACCGTCTGGGGATCGTCGAAGTCGGCGATCCAGCCGACGCTCGGACAAACCGTGATCTCCTCTTTGGGGACGTTGCAGTACTTCGAGTAGGCGATCGAGCTTTCCGGCAACGACAATTTCGTCTGGAAGCCGAGTTTCTGCAGCGTGCTGTTGACGATTTCGGCGTCTTCGCTGGCCGGTGCACCCCTTGCACCCACGACGGTGATCGTTTCACCGGAGTACTTGCCGGTCGGATAACCGCCTTCCTTCATGTATTTTTCGGCCAGGGCCATGTTGCCCTGCGGGTTTTCGTTGTACGGGATCCCCGCCGGACCCTTGAGCCCGCCTGCCTGTTCGAACCCACCGATCCCGGGATACAGGAAGTGGGTCTGGACAGTGGTGACGAGCTTGCCGCCGCGGACCTTGTCCATCTCTTCGCGGTCGAGCGCTGCCCACAGCGCCCTGCGCAGATCGGCGTTCTTGAAGGGACCGACCTTGTTGTTGACGGCGATGTAGTGGTCGCCGGCGCCCGGTGAGATCTGGAGCTGTTCCTTGTAGTGTTCCGCGGCTTCCTGGACGATCGTCTGCGGCGGGCGTTCCTGGTCGATGATGTTCGTTCCCTGGAGCGCTTCTTTCTCACCCACGGTGACGGTGCCACCGATCTTGTAGTTGATTTCGTTCAGGTATGCGGGCCGGTAGTCGCTGCTGGCAACCCAGTTCGGGTTGCGCACGAGCGTCAGCGATTTGCCCGGGAAGTAACCGACGCCGAGCACCTTGCCTTCGCTGTTGTTCTTGATCATGTACGGCCCCGTCGCGACCTCATAGGAGGCGTAGTTGGAGGGGCTGTTCTTGTCGTACTTGGCCGCGTATTCCTTGGGCACCGGCGCCGACAGCGGCAGCACCAGCGCGTCAGCGACGATCTGACCCTTCGGTTCTGTCAGGTGGAAGACGATCGTGTGCTTATTGGGGGTTTCGATTCCCTTGATCGGTCCGCCTTTTGCGGCCGGCATGCCTTCCACGGCGGCGAAGTAGGCTTCCTCGTAGGGGTTGGCGACATTCGGGTTTTTGCCCCGTTCGAAGGCGTACTTGACGTCTTCGGAGGTGACTTCACGGTTCACCGGCGGGCTGAACTTGATGCCTTCCTTGAGTTTGACAGTGACGGTCTTGTTGTCGGAGGAGATTTCCGGCGGGCCGGCCGCCAGGTCGGGGGTCGATTCGGCCTCCTCGTTGGGCTTGTAGGAGTACAGCGGCCGCTGCGTGGCGAACACGACCGGGTAGTCGAGGTTGTAGTAGGAAATGCCCGGATCCAGGTGTTCGAATTCGGTTTCCTGGAGCACCACCAGTTTGCCGCCCTTTTTGCCGCTGGTCAGGGACTCGGTTGCCGGGGTTTTGAAGCCGCCCGATTCCGTGAGCCCTTCGCCTTTGGGCGTAGTAGAAGAACCTTTTTCTTCGCTCGAGCCGCACGCCGCCACGACGGCCGCGATGAGCACGGCGCCGATCAGGCCCGCGATTGCCTTTCTGGACAACATCTAGGGTGCCTCCTGTGTTGAAGTGACAGCGCTCATCGCGCATACCTCGGGTTCAGGGCGTCTCTAAGCCCATCGCCGAGCAGGTTGAACGCCAGCACCGTGATGAGCAGTGCGACGCCGGGAAAGACCATGTACCACCATGCGGTGTTGAAGATCGGGGTCGCCGAGGCGATCATCTGTCCCCAGCTGATCGTCGGTGGGCGGATCCCGATCCCGAGGAATGAGAGGGCCGCCTCGATGAGGATGTTCAGCGGTATCTGCAGCGTCGCGTAGACGATCACCGGCGCCGCGATGTTGGGCAGTATCTCGCGGAACATGATGCGAGAGTTCGACGCCCCGAAGGCGTGGGAGGCCTCGATGAACTCGCGCTCCCGTAAGGAGAGCACGAGCCCCCGCACGATCCTCGCCTGGTAGGGCCACGTGATCAGCGCGATCAGGAAGATGACCGTCTGGACTCCCGGCTGGATCGTCCCGCCGGCGCAGGCCTTCACCGAGCACGAGGCCGCGATGCCGAGCGCCAGCAGCAGCGGAGGGATCGACAGCACGACGT
Organism: Solirubrobacteraceae bacterium; assembly: GCA_035506775.1. GTDB lineage: Bacteria > Actinomycetota > Thermoleophilia > Solirubrobacterales > Solirubrobacteraceae > Palsa-744. The sequence goes on from DATJOU010000083.1 coordinate 8,183, forward strand.
CGATCACCCGCGAGAAGAAGGTGTCCACCGAGCCCTTGTAGTAGCCGGCCAGCATGCCGACGGTGACCCCGATCAGCGTCGCGACCAGGGTCCCTACGATGCCGACCGTGAGCGAGACGCGGGCCCCGTAGATGGTCCGCGTGAGCACGTCGCGGCCGAGCTGGTCGACTCCGAACGGGTGGGAGAAGCTCGGCCCCAGCGGGGAGCCGAAGGCGTTGGTGAGGTTGGGGTTCTGGACCTGCGGCCCGGGGAGTCCCAGGACTTTCACGATCACCGGGGCGAGGAACGCGATCGCGATCTCGACCAGGATGATGATCCCCGACACCATCGCGACTTTGTCCTTGCGAAAGCGCCTCCAGAACAGCTGGCGCGGGGCGAGGGCGTGGACGACCTCGCCGGGGCCGAGCGGCTCGACGTCCGCCAGCCCCGCGGGCGCCGGCTCGATACCGCTGATCGTCACTGCGGCCGGCCCCCTGGTGACCTCTCGGGGACGGCAGGCTGCGCGAAGATGATCACATCTGTCTCAATCACCCGAATTTACTCTTTCGACGGTCCTTCGGGGCTACCTTCCGACGCTCGTACGGGGAAGATCTTCTTGCGGGCACAATCACATCAGATGGATACCCTTTTCGGCCCTGAGACCCGCACCGAGCAGGTGAGCGGGGGCTCCACCGGGGGACGCCCCGACGGCTCGGCCCCGCTCGCCACCCGCGCGCGTCCCCGCACGCTGGACGGGTTCGTGGGCCAGTCGCACCTGCTCGCCGAGGGCTCGGCCCTGCGGACCGCGATCGAGACCGGCCGTCCCCACTCGATGATCCTCTACGGGCCCCCGGGGTCGGGCAAGACGACGCTCGCCCGCATCCTCGCCGAGGGCTCCCCGGCGGCCTTCGAGGAGCTCAGCGCCGTGCAGGCGGGGCGCGCCGAGGTCAGGAGCGTGATCGAGCGGGCCCGCGAGCGCCGGCAGGCGACCGGGAGCGAGACGATCCTGTTCCTGGACGAGATCCACCGCTTCAACAAGGCCCAGCAGGACGCGCTGCTGCCGGCCGTCGAGGAGGGCCTGATCACGCTGATCGGGGCCACCACGGAGAACCCCGCCTTCGAGGTCAACGGGGCGCTGCTGTCGCGCGTACGGGTGTACGCCCTGCAGCCCCTGAGCCCGCAGGAGGTGCAGCTGGTCCTGGAGCGGGCCGGGGTCGGCGGCGACTCCGTGACCGTCGAGCCCGCGGCGCTGGAGTTCCTCGCCGCCCGCAGCGAAGGGGACGCCCGCACCGCGCTGAACGCGCTCGAGCTGGCCGCCCACACGGCCGCCGAGCTGGGCGAGGCCGGGGTGGGGCTGCAGCGGGCCCAGGACGCCCTGCAGCGGCGGGCGATCCTGTACGACAAAGGGGGGGACCGCCACTACGACTACATCTCCGCCTGGATCAAGGCCACGCGCGGGTCGGACCCCGACGCCTCGCTCTACTACCTGGCGGTGATGCTCGAGGGGGGCGAGGACCCGCGCTTCATCGTGCGGCGGATGATCATCCTGGCCTCCGAGGACATCGGCAACGCCGACCCCCGGGCGCTGTCGCTGGCCACCGCCGCGGCCGCGGCGGTCGAGCACGTGGGCATGCCGGAGGCCAAATTCGCCCTCGCCCAGACGGCCATCTACCTGGCCCTCGCGCCGAAGTCCGACGCCGCCGGGCGCGCCCTCGGGGCAGCCGCCGCCCACGTGCGCGACCACGGCGCCGCAGCCGTGCCGGGGTGGCTGCGCAGCGGGCCGCGGCCCGGACAGGACCAGGGGGGCTATCAGAACCCCCACCGCGAACCCGGCCATCTCGGCTCCCAGGAGCTGCTCCCGGAGGAGGTGGCCGGCGAGCGCTTCTACGAGCCCGACGACGCCGAGGCCGAGCTCGCCGCGCGACTGCGCGAGATCGAGCGGGGCCGGGGCCGCGAGCCGCGATAATCGGGCTCCGATGAGCGTCGACTCGAGCGAGACCGCGACCGGCCACAACGGCGACCGTTCGGAGCTGCTGGTACGCGACCCCGCCACCGGGGCGCTGCTCGGGAGCGTCGAGCGGGTCACCCCCGAAGAGGTCGACCGAGTCGTCGCGGAGGTCGCCAAGGTGGTCCCGCTGTGGGCCCTGCTGCGGGTCCAGGACAGGGGCCGCTACATGCGCCGCATGGCCCAGGCCGTGATCGACGACTTCGACGAGCTGATGGAGGTGATCGCCCGCGAGCAGGGGCGGCCCCGCGCGGAGATCGCCTCACTCGAGCTGCTGGCGGCCGTGGACGCGCTCATCTGGATGGCCGACGAGGGCGCTCGCCTGCTCGGGGGCGGGCGGATCGGGGTCAGCCGGCTCGTATTCCCCCTCAAGCGGGCCCGGATCGCGTATGAGCCATACGGCGTGATCGGCGTGATCGGCGCGGGCAGCGCACCCTTCGCCCAGCCCTTGGGGCAGATCGCCGGCGCGCTGATGGCCGGCAACGGGGTCGCCTTCAAGCCCGCCGCCCGTGCCAGCCTTGCGGGCGAGCGGATCGCCCGGCTGGTGGCCCGTGCGGGGCTGCCCGAGGGGATCGTGCGGATCCTCCACGGGGGCGCCGACGCGGGCGTGGCGCTGGCGCAGTCGCCGGTCGAGAAGATCCTCTTCACCGGCTCGCCCCCGGTTGGCCGGGTGGTCGCCCGGGCGTGCGTCTCGCGAGAGAAGGAGGTCACGCTCGAGGTCGGGGGCAAGGACGCGATGCTGGTGCTCGCCGACGCCCACCTGCCGCGGGCGATCGCCGGAGCGCTGTGGGCCGGATGTGCGGGGGCGGGCGCGGCGAGGGGCTCGATCGAGCGCGTGTACGTGGCCCGCGAGGTCTACGACCGCTTCCTCACCGGGCTCGTGCGGGGGGCCCAGGCGATCAGGGTCGGTGACCCCTCCGACCCGCTCGTCCAGCTCGGGCCGCTCGCCTCCGCACGCCGCGCCGAGCGTCTGGAGGAGCTCGTCCAGGAGGCGATCGCGCAGGGCGCCCGGCGCCACTGCGGCGGGCCCATGAGCCCTCCGGGGTGCGAGGCCGGCGCCTTCTATGCCCCGGCCGTCATCAGCGGCGTGCGCCCGGAGATGCGGATCATGCGCGAGCCGCTCGACGGGCCAGTGCTGCCGGTGATGCCGGTGGACTCGATCGACCAGGCGATCGCGATGGCCAACGACAGCGCCTTCGGCCTCGGGGCCTCGATCTGGACCTCGGACCGCTACATGGCGGCCCGCATCGCCCGCGAGCTGCACGCCGGGATGGTGTGGCTCAACGACCACCTCCCCGGCCCGATGGTGGCGCGCGGACCGTGGGGGCCGGCCGCCGGCGGGGGCCTGGGACGCACGCTCGGCCGCGCCGGGCTGCGGGCCTGCGCACAGGAGAAGCTCATCACCTGGGATCCCCCGCGCCTGCGGGGCATCTGGTGGGGCCCCTACGACAACGCCGGCACGGCCGCCGCCAGAGCGCTCGCGAGGGTCCACTCGCGCCGCGAGGGCGAGCGCCGGCGGGCGCTCGGCGAAGGCGGCCTGGCGCTCGCACGGGTCGGCGCCCGCGCGTTCGGGCGGGGGGTGCCGCGCTGAGTGCGGCAGCTACCCTTTCCTGTACATGCCCGCACAGGCTTATGAGGGCAAGCAGTGCGTCTGCCAGCTGCACAAGGGCATCTGCGACCAGAGCTGCGTGCAGGGGATGCTCGACGTCCCCTTCTACATCGCCTGCCTGAAGCTCAGCGGCCGCCGCTGCGTGGTGATCGGCGGCGGCGAGGTGGCGCTGGAGAAGGTCGAGGGCCTGCTCGCCTGCGACGGCGAGGTGACCGTGATCGCACCCGAGGCGCTGCCGGCGCTGCGTGAGTACGCCCGCGAGGGCTCGATCCGCTGGGAGCGGCGCGACTACGCCGGCGCCGGGGACCTCGAGGGCGCGTTCATGGCGATCGCCGCCACCGACGACACCGACATCAACATCGCCGTCTTCGACGACGCCGAGGCGCGGGCGATGCTCGTCAACGTGGTGGACGTGCCCCCGCTCTGCAACTTCATCCTGCCCGCGATCGTGCGCGTGCACCCGCTCGCGATCGCGATCTCCACCGCCGGTGCCTCACCGGCCCTGGCCAAGCGCATGAAGCGCGAGATCGAAGCCAACTTCGGCGAGCCCTACGCGCAGCTGGCGGTGCTGCTGAGCGAGGCCCGGGGGTGGGCCAAGTCGAACCTGCCCACCTACCAGGACCGCAAGGAGTTCTTCGAGACGATCGTCAACGGCGACCCCGACCCGATCGAGCTGCTCGGGTCCGAAGACGGCGAGCAGGCGGTGCGCGAGCTGATCGCGCGGGCGCAGCGCGAGCGCGCGCCGGAGCTCTCGAGCGCGTAGGGCGCGCATGGCGGCGGTAGAGGTCGAGCAGCTCGCTCGGCACTACGGCGAGCGGGAGGCCCTGGCGGGCGTCTCGCTGTCGCTGGCGGAGGGGCAGACGCTCGCCGTGCTGGGCCCCAACGGCGCCGGCAAGACCACGCTGCTGAGGATCCTCGCCTCGCTGCTGCGCCCCCACGCCGGCGACGTGCGGGTGCTCGGGGAGCGCCTGCCGGAGGACTCCTGGCGCGTGCGCGGGCGGGTCGGGCTGCTGGCCCACGAGCCGATGCTCTACCGCTCCCTGAGCGCCGAGGAGAACCTCCGCTTCCACGCCCGCCTGCATGGGGTGGGCCCCGAGCGGGTGACGGAGCTGCTGGCGGCGCTGTCGCTGTCCGAACGCGCGCGCGAACCGCTGCGAACGTACTCCCGGGGCATGGTCCAGCGGGTGGCGATCGCGCGGACCGTCCTGCACGAGCCGGAGCTGCTGCTGCTCGACGAGCCCTACGCCAACCTCGACCCGGCGGCACTGGAGCTGGTGGCGCCGATGATCGGCGCACAGAGCGGCCGCACGCGCGTGCTCTGCAGCCACGACCCCGCCGGAGCGCTGGCGGAGGCGGACGTCGTGCTGGGCCTGCGCGGCGGCCTCGTGGCCGTCCAGGGGGCGGCCGCGGAGGTTTCGGTCGCGGAGCTGGAGGACCTGTACCGGTGAGCGCCCAGCGCGAGAGCCACGCCCCGGGTCTGGCCGTGCCGGCGCTCCCGGTCGCCGAGGCGCAGGCGCCCGCGGTGCCGCTGTGGACCGCGGTGGGGGCGCTGCTGCGCAAGGAGCTGCGGGTAGAGCTGCGCACGTTGGAGTCGGTGCCGGGGATGTCGCTGTTCGCGCTGTCCACGTTCGTGGTGTTCCACTTCGCCCTGAACCGCACCAGCGTCGAAGGGGACCTCGCCACCGGGGTGCTGTGGGTGACGCTGCTGTTCGCGGCCCTGCTGGGGGTCAACCGGCTGTTCGTGGCGGACGCCGAGGAAGGAGGGCTCGACGGCTTCCTGATGGCACCCGTCGACCGCACCGCGCTGCTGGTGGCCAAGCAGCTGACCCTGCTCTGCTACCTGGTCGTGCTCGAGCTGGTGGCGGTGCCGGCCTTTGCCCTGCTGCTGTCGGTTCCGTTCGCCCACGCGCTGCCCGACCTGTTGCTGGTGCTGCTGCTCGCCGACCTCGGCATCGCCGTCGTGGGCACGCTGGTGGCCGCGCTGGCGGTGCAGACGCGGGCACGTGACCTGCTGGGGCCGCTGCTGGGCCTGCCGCTGCTGGTACCGGTCGTGATCGGGGCCGCCCGGGCGACCTCGCCGCTGCTCGTGGCCGGGCACTCGGGGGGCCCGGGAGCGCGTTGGCTGGCGATGCTCGCGCTCTATGATCTGATTTTCGGGCTGATCGCCTACGCGGTATTCGATTTCCTGCTGGAGGACTAGCTACAGACATGTATGGCAGGGGCCTGCGGGCGCTCAGCATCTCCACGGTCGTGGCCGTCGCGGCGGCCCTGACGCTGGTGTTCTTCTACGCCCCGCTGGAAGCCGAACAGGGCTTCCTGCAGAAGATCTTCTACCTCCACGTTCCGCTGGCGATCATCTCCCTGTGCGGGTTCGTGGTGGGAGGCGTGTTCGCGATCGCCTACCTGCGTACGCGCGACAGCCGCTGGGACCTGCGCTCCTACGTGACGATCCACATGAGCCTGATCTTCGCGCTCGCGACCCTGATCACGGGCTCGATATGGGCCAAGGGCTCGTGGGGGCACTGGTGGGTGTGGAGCGAGCCGACGCTGGTCTCGTTCCTGATCGTGTTCCTGCTGTACGCCACCTACCAGCCGCTGCGCTTCTCGATCGAAGACCCCGAGCGCCAGGCCCGCTACGCGTCGGTGTTCGCGATCACCGCCGGGGCGTTCGTGCCGGCCAACTTCATCGCCGTGCGCCTCTCGACCCAGTACCTGCACCCGCGGGTGCTGGGCAGCACCTCGAACCTGCCCGGGCCGATGGCGCTCACCTTCCTGGTCGCCCTGGGGGCGTGGACGCTGCTGTTCGTGACCCTGTGCAAATACGAGCTGACCGCCAAGCACGCCCGCTTCCAGCTGCGGGCCCTGCGCCGGCGCTTGGCCGGCGAACAGTCACGCCCGGCCCCACGGCGGCGTAGCGCGGCGCCCGAACCGGGGGCCGGCCCGGCCAAGCTGGGCGCCCGGGTGGCCGGCGGAGGAGCCTCGAGTTGAATCTCCCGCTGGCCGAAATCCCCGCCCTGCCGCTGCACACGGCGGGCAAGTACGTGGCCGCCGCCTACATCGTGGCGTTCGTGGTCGTGCTGATCTACGTCGCGATCATGGCGATCCGCCTGGGGCGCATCGAGCGCGAGCTCGGCGAGCTGCTGGAACTGACCGAAGACGACCAGCTCCCGGGCGGGCGCCCGGGCGACCCGAAGGCAACGGCATGACCGAGCTGCTGATGCTCGGGGTCTCGCACAAGACCGCCCCCGTGGCGCTGCGCGAGCGGCTCGCCTTCAGCGAGCAGGAGGCGGTCGAGTTCCTCGGCCGCACGACCGCCACCGAGCACGTCCGCGAGGGGGTCGTGATCTCGACCTGCAACCGCACCGAGGTGTACCTGGTCGTCACCGATCACGTGCAGGCGGAGTCCGAGGTGCTGGGGGCGCTGGCCCGCCGCGCCGGCATCCGCCCCACCGAGCTCGCGGGGGCGATCTACTCGCCGCGCAACTGCGACGCCGCCCGCCAGCTGTTCCGCGTGACCTGCGGGCTGGAGTCGATGATCGTCGGCGAGGCCGAGGTCCAGGGCCAGGTCCGCCGCGCCCACGAGGTCTCGATGCGGGCCGGCGCAACCGGTCCGCTCAGCAACCGCCTGTTCGCGGCCGCCCTGCTGACCGGCAAGCGGGTGCGGACCGAGACGGCGATCGGCACCAGCCGCGTGAGCGTGCCGTCGGTGGCCGTCGGGCTGGCCCAGAGCGTGCTCGGGGACCTCACCGAGCGCCACGTGGTGATCATCGGGGCGGGGGAGACCAGCGAGCTGACCGCCAGGAACCTCGCCGACCAGGGCGCCGGGACGATCTTCGTGGCCAACCGCCACGCCGACCGGGCGCTCAGCCTGGCGCAGCGGTTCGGCGGCTCGGTGGTGGGCCTCGAGCAGCTCCCCGAGCAGCTCGAGGAGGCCGACATCGTGGTCGCCTCGACCTCCTCGCCGCACCCGATCGTCGGGCGCGAGGAGCTCGAGCTGGTGATGGCCCAGCGCGGGGGCCGGCCGCTGATGCTGATCGACATCGCGGTCCCCCGCGACATCGACCCCGCCTGCCGGGACCTCGAGGGGGTCGCGCTGTACGACATCGACGACCTGCAGGCGGTGGTGGACCTGAACCTCAACTCGCGGGCGGAGGAGACGCCGGCGGCGCTCGAGATCGTCGAGGAGGAGATCCGCCGCTTCGCGCGCTGGATGGGCCAGCTCGACGCACTGCCGACCGTCGCCGCGCTGCACGAGCGCGCCGAAGACATCGTCGAGCAGGTGCTGGCCGAGAACACCGGGCGCTGGGAGGCGGCCTCGCCGCGTGACATCGCCCGCGTGGAAGCGATGGCGAGGGCCGTCGCGGCGCGGCTGCTGCACGAGCCGACGATCCGCCTGCGCACCCTCGGCGGCGAGAGCAGCCACGCCAGCCTGGAGGTGCTGCGCGAGCTGTTCGCGCTGTCCGACGCCCCCGACGCGCAGGCGCCCCCGCAGAGCGGGAGCAACCTCGCCGAGGTCCACGACCTCCGCCGCCGCCGCGAGCGCTGATGCGCCTCGCTACCCGGCCCATCGCGCTGGCGCTGGCGCAGGCCGAGCTGGTCTCACGGGAACTGGGCGGATGTGAGCTGGTGGCGGTGTCCACCGGCGGCGACCGCGGCGCCCCGGCGCAGGACAAGTCCCGCTGGGTGGACGAGATCGAGCGGGCGCTGCTGGATGGCCGGGCCGACCTGGCCGTGCACTCGGCCAAGGACCTGCCGGGCGAGCTCGCCGAAGGCCTCGAGCTCGTCGGTGCCCCCGCCCGTGGTGCGCCCGAGGACGTGCTGTGCGGCGCCGTGGGCATCGAGCGGCTCGAGCCCGTCCGCCAGCGCACCGGGCAGGTCCTTGGCGGAATGCACGGCCAGGTCGGCCCGCTGCTCCAGCAGGGCGCGCTCGATCTCATCCACCCAGCGCGACTTGTCCTGCGCCGGTGCGCCGCGGTCGCCGCCCGTGCTCACG
>DATJOU010000084.1:0-10440 GCA_035506775.1 Solirubrobacteraceae bacterium
CGCACGCCCCCCTCGGCCAGCAGCGGCATGTCCTCGGCGGACACGTACTTGGTGGCGGCGAGGATCTCCACCGGGGGCCGCTCGCCTCCGCCGGAAGCGGGGGGCCGGCGGGCGGCGGCAGTAGTGATCTCCTCCCCGATCCGGGTCAGGTTCTCCCGCACCGTCCTCGGGTCGATCCCCGTGATCAGGTCAACCAAGCGATCCCCGCCTGCCTGCCGGCGCGAGCGCCTTCGCGGCGGTGGGAGTAGAAGCGCGCGTCACAGATCGTGCACATCTCGAGCGTGCGCACGTTCGGCACCCCCGCCGCCCGCAGCCGCGAGGCCGCCACCGAGGGGAGGTCGATGTGGGGGTCCTCGCGAGCCAGCCCGAGCGCCTCATGGACCTCCGGCCCGACCTCGTAACAGCACGGACCGGCCCCGGGCCCCACGAGCGCCGACAGCGGCCCCGGCCCTGCCAGCTCCCGCACCGCCTCCACCCCCTGCTGGAGCACACCGGCGGCCAGCCCCCGCCAGCCGGCGTGGAGCATCGCCACGGCCCCCTCCCCCACGACCGCCACGGGCAGGCAGTCGGCGCCGCCCACCATCACCGCCACCCCCGCGATCGAGGTGGCCTGCCCGTCGGCCTCACCGCTGAGTTGGTCGGGGCCGGCCGCGTCGAGGTCCCCCGGCGAGGCGATCCGCCTGACCGTCGCGCCGTGCACCTGGCGCCCGCGGGCGAGCGCCGCGGCGGACGTGATCCGCAGCAGGCGCTCGCGCTGCTCGGCGGCGGTATCGGGATCCGCGCCCGGGGGGAGCAGGAAGCTGCCCTGGGAGCGGTCGCTGAACAGCACCGTGGCGCCGTCGAGCTCGTAGCGCAGCTCGGTTGCCGGGGCCGTCACCGGGTCGCGCTCCAGCGCGCTCACGCGCCCGCCTCCAGGGCCGCCTGCAGCTCGGCGGGCGCACCTGCGCCGTCCAGCCGGCCGTCGAGCTTGCGTGCGAGGGCCGCATCGAGGCGCATGCCGATCTGGGGGCCGGGGTCGATGCCCGCCGCCAGCAGGTCATCGCCGGTGATCGCCAGGCGCACGTGGCGGAGGTCGTCGAACCACAGCCGTGCCCGGTCGGCCGTCGTGTCGCCGCCGGGCACCCGCACGAGCGAACCCGCCAGCGCGACAGCCTCGGGATCGCGGCCGTCGAGCAGCTCGTACAGCTCCGAGCGGCGACCGGCGCTCGCCATCCGGCCGGCCAGGGCCTCGGCATCGAACGCGGCCCGCAGCGCGCGGTCGCGCTCCCCGGCGGCGAATTCGAGCCGCTCCAGGAGGCTCCTCATGAGCACTTCCGCGGCCTCGCTGCCGTCGCGGCGGCTCTCGAACAGCGCCAGCGCCAGCACCAGCGACGGGAGGCGGCCGTCGCGTGGCAGCAGATCCAGGGCCCGTTGCGCGAGGTCGCCGTCGATCGCCGCAGCCAGCCCGAGCGCCGCGAGCACCCCGAGCGCCGCGAGCGACTCCAGCGCCGCGAGCGGGTCGGGCTCCTCCATGGCGAGGCGCAGCTCGGCGCCGACGCGCCCTCCGGAGACGGTGTCCAGGGCTCCGCCGCGGAGCGCCTCCTGGGCGAGGGCACCGGTGTGGGGCTCGATCTCGAACCCGAGCCGGGCGCGATAGCGGGCCAGGCGCAACAGACGGGTGGGATCGTCGATGAAGGAGCGGTCGTGGAGGACCCGCAGCAGCCCCCCGTCGAGGTCGGACAGCGCGTGGTCGGCCCCCACCAGCTCGCCGGCGCGGTCCCCCGACAGGGGAGCAGCGATCGCGTTGACGGTGAAGTCCCGGCGGGTCAGGTCCTCGTGCTCGCTGCCGGGACGCACCTCCGGGAGGGCCCCGGGGACCGGGTAGCTCTCGGCGCGGCGGCGGGCGAGGTCCACCCTCCCCGACGGCCACACGACCGAGGCGGTTTCGAAGCGGTCATGGAGGGTGAGGACCGGGGTGCCCTCGCCGCGAAGCTCGAGCATCGCCAGCAGGTCACCGGCGAAACGTCCGGGGTCGGCCGACACCACGATGTCCAGCTCCTTGGGGGGACGGCCGAGGAGCAGGTCGCGGACCGCCCCTCCGACCAGGGCGACCTGCTCGTGGCGCTCGGCGAGGGCCAGGAGCTCCTGCCCCCCCGGTCGCTCGTGGAGCCGCTCCAGGACGACCGCCGGGTCACTCATACGGGAATGCGGACGGGCACCCCTGCGTCCGCCAGGGTGGCCTTCGCCTCGGCGACGGTGAAGCGGCGATAGTGGAAGATCGACGCGGCCAGGACCGCGTCGGCCCCGGCCTCGACGGCCTCCACCAGGTGCTCGGGTCGTCCGGCCCCGCCGGAGGCGATCACCGGGATCCCGACCGCCCCGCTGACGGCCTCCGTGAGCGGCAGGTCGTACCCGCCGGTGGTGCCGTCGCGATCCATGCTCGTGAGCATGATCTCCCCGGCTCCCCGCTGCTCGGCCTCGCGGGCCCACTCGACCGCGTCGCGTCCGCTGCTGGTGCGGCCTCCCGCCACATACGCGTCCCAGCGGTCGGTCCCGTCGGGGAGTCCGTCCTCGCCCGTCACGGCCTTGGCGTCGATCGCGAGTACGACGCACTGGGCGCCGAAGGTGTTGGCGAGCTCGTCCAGCAGCTCGGGCCTGGCCAGGGCGGCGGAGTTCACCGACACCTTGTCGGCGCCGGCGTCGAGCACCGCCTGGGCGTCGGTGACGGAGCGGATGCCGCCTCCGATCGTGAACGGGATGAACACCTCGTCGGCGACCCGCCGGGCCAGGCGGGCGACCGTGTCACGCTTTTCGTGGGTGGCGGTGATGTCGAGGAAGATCAGCTCGTCGGCCCCCTCGGCGTCATAGTGGGCGGCCAGCGCTACGGGGTCGCCGGCGTCGCGGATGTCGACGAATTCGACTCCCTTCACGACGCGGCCGGCGTCCACGTCCAGACATGGGATCACCCGCTTGAGGTGCATGCTCACAACGCTAGCCCGCGAGCGCCTCCTTCGCCTGCGGGATCGTGAAGCGGTGCTCGTACAGGGCCTTGCCGACGATCACGCCGGTGACGGTGGGCATGTGCAGGGCGGCGAGGCCCTCGAGGTCCTCGATGCGGCCGATCCCACCCGAGCAGATCAGCCGGGCGGCCAGCGTGGAGGCCAGCTCGCGGATGCCGTCGAGGTCGGGCCCCTCGAGCATCCCGTCGCGGTCCACGTCTGTGTAGACGACCTCCTCGACGCCGTCGGAGAGCAGCGACTCGATCACGGAGGAGGCGGTACGGGTGCCGGTCTCGGTCCACCCCGCGCTGGTGGCGAGCCCCCCGCGGGTGTCCACCGACACGAGGATGCGGTCGGGTCCGTGGGCGGAGAGGGCCTCACGGAGCAGCTCGGGATCCTTGAGGGCGGCGGTCCCGAGGATCACCCTGGTGGCGCCGGCGGAGAGGGCCCGGTCGATCGCGTCCCGGGAGCGCAGGCCGCCACCGTACTGGACGGGGAGCCCCAGCTCGGAGGAGATCCTGGAGAGGTGGCCGAGGTTCACCGGCTCGCCCGAGCGGGCGCCGTCGAGGTCCACGACGTGGAGCGCCTCCGCCCCCTCCTCGGCCCACGTGGAGGCGGCCTCCAGGGGGTCGCTCGCATACGTCTGCCTGGCGTCGAAGTCCCCCTTGACGAGCCGGACCGCGGTGCCGTCGAGGATGTCGATCGCGGGGTAGAGCCTCACCCGGGGACGGGGGCCCGTGCGGACAGGCAGATGCGGGCGAAGTTGGCGAGCAGGCGGATGCCGGCCGCGGAGGACTTCTCGGGGTGGAACTGGACTCCGTAGAAGCTGTCGCGGTGAACCGCGGTGACGAACGGGGACCCGTACTCGCCGGTCCCCAGCACGTCCCGCTCCTCCGTCGGCACGGGCGCGAGGGAGTGGACGTGGTAGAAGGCGCAGCGCTCGGGGATCCCCTCCAGCAGCGGGGACCCGGGGTGGGTGAAGGTGACCTCGTTCCAGCCGATGTGGGGCAGCTTCTGGCCGCGGGTGTCGAGCGGGAGCACCTCTCCGGGGAGCAGTCCCAGCCCCTCCGCCCCGCCGAGCTCGGTGGAGGACTCGAAGGCGAGCTGCATGCCGAGGCAGATCCCGAGCATCGGGGTCCCGGCTCCGACCAGCTCGCGGATCAGCTCGTCGAGGCCGAGCTGGTGGAGGTTGGACATCGCCCGGGGGAAGGCGCCGACGCCCGGGAGCACGAGCCCACCGGCGGCCCGGATGACGGCCGGGTCGCTCGTGATCGTGGCCTTGACGCCGACGTGCTCGAGGGCCTTCTCGACCGAGCGGCGGTTGCCCATCCCGTAGTCGATGACGGCGAGCTCGAGCTGTTGGCCGCTCATCCTGCCAGCGTACCCTTCGTGCTGGGGACGCCCTGCTCGCTGGAGTCGAGCGCCACGGCGGCCCGGAGGGCACGTGCGAAGGCCTTGAAGGCGGCCTCGATCATGTGGTGGGCGTTGGTGCCGGCTTCGACCCGCAGGTGGAGGGTGAGCTTGGCGTTGGTGGCCAGGGCACGGAAGAACTCCTCCGTGAGCTCGTGCTCGAAGCCCCCTGTTGAGCCGTTCGGGAGGTCGGCTTCGAAGAGCGTGAAGGGGCGCCCGGAGATGTCGATGGCGGCGCTCGCGCGGGCCTCGTCCATCGGCACCACGGCCGAGCCGTAGCGTGCGATCCCGGAGCGGTCGCCGAGGGCCTCGTCGAGGGCGCGGCCGATCACGATGGCCGTGTCCTCGGCCGTGTGGTGGGCGCCGGTCTGGAGGTCCCCGGTGACGGCCAGGGACAGGTCGAGGTGGCCGTGACGGGCCAGCAGGTCGAGCATGTGGTCGAGGAACCCGACGCCGGTGGTGCGCTCCCCGGCGCCCGTCCCTTCGAGGGTCAGCTCGACCTTCACCTGGGTCTCGGCGGTGTTGCGCTCGATCGTGGAGGTGCGGGTCATGACGCCTCATTCTCGCTCACGGCCCGGGCCTTCATCGATTCGGCGTGGACCTCGAAGCCCTCGGCGTGTGCGATCGGTGTCCCGGCGGCGGCCAGCTTCACGGCCCCCTCGCCGATCCTCACCTCCGCCATCGTGCGACGGAAGTGGCGTGGGGAGAGCCCGGAGGAGAAGCGGGCGGCACCGGCCGTGGGGAGCACGTGGTTGGACCCGGCGACGTAGTCGCCGAAGGCGGTCCCGGAGGGTGGGCCGATGAACAGGCAGCCGGCGCTGCGGACGAGGGTTGAGAGCTGCTCCACCTCGGCCCCGATCAGCTGGAGGTGCTCGGGGGCGAATGAGTTGGCCAGCGTGATCGCCTCCCGGGGACCCGGGACCGTGACGATCCCGAAGGCGGCGTCGGCCACGGTGGGGCGCTCGAGGACGAGCCGTTCGAGCTCGGTGGCCAGCGCGGTGCACACCTGCTGGGAGGGAGAGGTTGCGACCACCAGGCTGGCCTCCCCGTGCTCGGCCTGGGCGAGCATGTCGAGGGAAGCGAGCTCGAGGTCGCGGGGGGTCGAGTCCGAGGAGAGCACCACGAACAGGTCGCTGGGCCCGGCGAAACCGTCGATCCCGACGATGCGGGAGAGCTGGTGCTTGGCCTCCTGCACGTACAGGTTCCCGGGTCCGACGATCACGTCCACGGGTTGGACGGTCTCGGTGCCGAAGGCGAGGGCGGCGATCGCCTGGGCGCCCCCCATGCGGTACACGCGGCCCACCCCGCACAGGCGGCAGGTGCCGAGGATGACCGGGTCGATGTCCCCGTCGGGGCCCGGGGGGGCGCACACGGACACGTCCACCACCCCGGCCGAGCGGGCGCAGACGACGCCCATCACGACGGTGCTCGGGTAGGGGGCCCGTCCGGCGGGGACGTAGACGGCAGCCGACAGCACCGGCACCTCACGGAGGGCGATCTCGTGGCCCTGGGGAAGAGTCACGGCGCCGTCGGAGTGGACCCCGGCCTCGGCCACGAGGGCGACGTTGGCGATCGCCACCTGGAGTCCCGCGACCAGCTCGAGTGGGAGCTGGGTGATGGCGGCGTCGAGCTCCTCCGGGGTGACGAGGAGGGGGCGGTCGGGGGCGTCGGGCGCGTCGAAGGCGCGGGAGTAGCGGGCCACGGCCGCGTCGCCGTCGGCCTGGACGGCGTCGATGATCGCGGTGACGTCGTCGGCCACCGACGAGGGCCCGGGGACCAGCCCGCGGAGACGTGCGGCCACCGCCCCGGCGCCGAGCTCGGCGAACGCCGAGGCGTCGATCCGCTCCAGGCGCAAGCGTCAGCCCCCGCCGGCGACGCCGCCGGGTGCCGGTATCGAGGCGCCCTGGAGCTCGCGGACGCGGGTGAGGAGGTCGTCCACCGCGGAGGCCTTGAGCTTGTGGGAGACGGGGTTGGCGATCAGCCTCGCGGTGCAGGTGAACAGCTCCTCGCGGATCACGAGGTTGTTCTCGCGGAGGGTGGTGCCGGTGGCGGTGAGGTCGACGATCGCCTCCGCGAGGCCCGTGAGGGGTGCGAGCTCGACGGAGCCCTTGACCTCGACGATCTCGGCCTGGCGTCCGGTCTGCTCCATGTGGCGGGCGGCCACGCGGGGGTACTTGGTGGCCACCCGCATCACGCCGAGGCGGCGGAGGGCCTCGGTGGCCGTGTCCTCCCCGGCCTTCCCGGCGAGGACCATCGTGCAGCGGCCGTAGCCGAGGTCGAGGAGCTCGTACACCTGACGTCCGGTCTCCCCCGGCTCCTGTGCGGTCTGCTCGAGCAGGACGTCCTTGCCGGTGACACCGAGGTCGGCCGAGCCCGCCTCCACGTAGGTGGGGACGTCGGAGGGACGCATCGTGATCACGCCCACGTCCTCGAACAGGAGCTTGCGGTCGTTGGCCTGGAGCTCTTCGGTGTTGATCCCCAGCCCCGCCAGCAGATCCACGGTGTCACCGAACAGGGCGCCCCGGGGGACGGCGATCGTGAGTCCGTTCAGGGGTGTCATCGGGTGGCGGCCCGGTGGGTGGGGAGGCCGTCGTCGGTGCGGTCGCCGGCGAGCAGCATCCCGGTGCCCCGCTCCTCGCCGGCGAGGGCGATGTGGAGGCGGTCCACGCCGAGGGCGAAGCCGACCGCCGGCTGGCCGCGGCCGAAGCGGCCGAGGAGCTCGTCGTAGCGGCCCCCGCCGCCGATCGGGGTTCCGAGGGCGGGGTCGTAGACGTCGAACACGGCGCCGGTGTAGTAGCCGATGTTGCGCACCAGGCCGAGGTCGAAGATCACCCGCGAGGCGACCTCGGGCTCGAGCAGCTCGTGAAGGCCGCGAAGTCCGGAGACGGCCGCCTCGGCCTGCTCGGGGGCGTCGGCGAGCACCTCTGGACCACCCCGGCGTTGGGGGACCGCCGACAGCACCTCCGCCGGCTCTCCGGTGATGCCGGCCCGCTGGAGCGCCTCGGTGAGCCCCACGAAGTCGCGCAGGACGAGTGCCTCGAGCAGTCCCTGGCGGGCCTCGGAGGGGACCCCGAGGCTCTCCATCAGGGCCGGGAACAGCGATGCGTCGCCGAGCCCGACGCGGTAGTCCTTGAGGCCGGTGGCGTCGAGGGAGTGGCACAGGACCGTGAGGGCCTCGGCGGTCCCCTGGGGTGCCGGAGAGCCGATCAGCTCGATGCCCGCCTGGAGGAGCTCGCGGGGCTGGCCCCGCTGGGGACGGACCCCCCGGTAGCAGTGGGCGAAGTAACAGAAGCGCAGGGGAGGCTGGGAGGAGGCGTAGCGGGTCGACACCACGCGGGCGATGGGGACGGTCATGTCGGAGCGCAGGACGAGCACCGCCCCGGTCTCGTCGAACACGCGGTAGGTGGGCTGGGCTTCCGCCATGTCGGCCCGCGCGAGGACCGACTCGTACTCGAGGGCGGGCGTGTAGATCTCCCCGTAGCCGTGGCGCTCGAAGACCTCCCGGAGGGTGTCGGTGATCGCGCGTACCTCCCGCGTCTCGTCGGGCAGGACGTCACGGGTGCCGCTGGGAATCGGGTGGATCATGAGATCCCTCCGAAGCTTAAGATGTCGTCGGCCCCTAGGCGGGGACCGGCTCGGTGGCGACGCGCTCGATCCGTGCCCCGAGGTCGCGGAGGCGCTCGTCGATGCGCTCGTACCCGCGGTCGATCTGGCGCACGTTGCCGATCTCGGAGCGCCCGTCGGCGCAGAGGGCGGCGAGCAGCATCGCCATCCCGGCACGGATGTCGGGTGACTCGACCCGCTCGCCACGGAGCTTCCGGGGCCCTGTGATGATCGCCCGGTGGGGATCGCAGAGGACGATGTCGGCCCCCATCAGGATCAGCTTGTCGGTGAAGATGAGGCGGTTCTCGAACATCCACTCGTGGACCAGGATCGACCCCTCTGCCTGGGTGGCGAGGGCGACGGCGATCGAGGTGAGGTCGGCCGGGAAGGCGGGCCACGGGCCGTCCTGGATCTTGCTCTTGTACTCCCCCACGTCGGCCTGGACGACCAGCTTCTGGCCGCCGGGGACGATCACGTCGTTGCCGTCGAGGATCGAGCAGAGGCCGACCCGTTCGAACACCAGCCTGATCATTTTCAGGTCCCCGGGGACCGTGTCCCTGATGCGGAGTTCCCCGCCGGTGACGCCGGCGAGGGCCATGAAGGAGCCGATCTCGATGTGGTCGGGGGCGACCGTGTGGTGGCACCCGTGGAGGCGCTCGACGCCGTTGATGGTCATCACGTTCGAGCCGATCCCCTGGATGTCGGCCCCCATCTTCACGAGCATGCGGGCGAGGTCCTGGACATGGGGCTCGCAGGCGGCGTTCCCGATCACCGTCGTGCCGGGCGTGAGGGCGGCTGCCATGAGCGCGTTCTCGGTGGCCATCACCGAGGGCTCGTCCATGAACACGTCGGTGGCGCGGAGACCGTTGGGGGCGTTGAGGACGATCTGTCCGTTGCACTCGGCCGTGGCCCCCATCGCGCGGAAGGCGTCGAGGTGAGGGTCGAGGCGACGGCGGCCGATGACGTCCCCGCCCGGGGGAGGCATGGCGGCACGGTGAAAGCGGGCCAGCAGCGGTCCCGCGAGCAGGAACGAGGCCCTGATCAGCTCCGCCAGGTCGCGGTCGATTTCGACCGTGTGGACCCCGGCACCGCAGAGGACGAGTTCGTTGGGTCCCCGCCATTCGGCTCGGGCTCCGATCGCGTCGAGGATCGCGAGCATCGCCTCCACGTCACGGATGCGGGGAACGTTCTGGAGAACGACCTCGTCCTCGGTGAGCACGGAAGCCGCGAGGATGGCGAGTGCCCCGTTCTTGTTCCCAGCCGGGCTCAGGGTCCCGGAGAGAGTCTCGCCGCCTTCGATGACGAACTTCTCCATAAGCGGTTGGCGCCGACGGCGAGGTCCGAGGATGGTTCTCGCGATGGGGCGCGTGGAGAGGGTAACAGCCATTTCCTTGACGTCTTGTTCGAGCCGAAGCGCTCGTGACCTTCCCATCATGTAGCTGGTTTGCCGCCGGGGGAACCGTTGTGACCGGTCGGCCGGATGCAAGTCAGATTGCAGCTCGCAGAGGGCGAAATCGGCTCTGTAGAGCCATTCTTTCCCGCCCGGGGCACCCCGTACGCATGTTCGGTGAGCTTCCGTCCGCGGGGGCCCTTAGCTTGCGAACACATGTTCTCACGAGGGACATCACCGCTCACGCAGCGCGCGCTCGCCGCCGCTGGGCTGATCCGCTCTTTCCTGCTGCTCGAGGACGACCGTCGTGTCGACTGGGAGGTCGACGAGCAGGACGGACCGGGTGTGGCCCAAGCGACGGGGGCGGCGCTGCACGCGCGGAAGCTGACGAGGCCCGTAAGGCCGGGCCGCCCGGGCGTTCCCACGCCGGCGGCTCAGCCGTGCCTCTCCCCGATCGACGGGTCCGCCCGTCACGAGCTGGTCCGCGCTCGTAGCTCCGAGCGGACAGGGCACCGCGGACGACCGTCCTGTGGACGGCCGTCACCGCAGTGAGGAAAAAACCGGCGGCGTCCTACTCTCCCGGGCCCTTGCGAGCCAAGTACCATCGGCGCTGAGGGGCTTAACTGCTCTGTTCGGAATGGGAAGAGGTGTTTCCCCCTCGCCAAAGCCACCGGAAAAAGGTGAGAGACCGCGTGCCCTCCAGCGGTCCTTCAAAACTGCACAGTAGCCACTACGGGGATCAAAAAATCCGTCAAGCCCTCGACCCATTAGTACCGGTCTCCTTCGCACGTTACCGTGCTTCCAGATCCGGCCTATCAACCTGGTGGTCTACCAGGGGTCTTACTCCCTCAAGGGGATGGGAGAGCTCATCTTGAGGCCGGCTTCCCGCTTAGATGCTTTCAGCGGTTATCCGATCCGCACGTAGCTAGCCTGCAATGCCCTTGGCAGGACAACAGATACACCAGAGGTGCGTTCATCCCGGTCCTCTCGTACTAGGGACAAATCCTCTCAACTCTCCAACGCCCACGGCAGATAGGGACCGAACTGTCTCACGACGTT
>DATJOU010000085.1:0-7412 GCA_035506775.1 Solirubrobacteraceae bacterium
GCCCAGACCCGCGACCAGGTTGCGCGTCCCCAGCACGCGGCTGTCGCGGATCGCCTGTCTGGTGTGGGCGCTCCAGCGCTGGGCGACCGGCTCCCCCGCCAGGTGCACGACCGCGTCGCGGCCCGCCAGCGCCGCCGCCGGGGCCGGGCCCGCGAGCGGGTCCCACCGCAGCGCCTGCACGCCCGCGAGGCGGGCCGTGGCCCGCTCGGGGTCGCGGCTCAGGACCGTCACCTCCGCGCCGCTCTGCTGCAGGCGGCGCACCAGTTGCGGGCCGATCAGTCCCGTCGCCCCCGTGAGGGTGACGCTGGCCACGCTCATCGGCGCGGCGTCAGGCGCCGCCGTCGGCGTGGGCGGCGGAGGTCATCGCTTCGGTGGGGGCGAAGCCCACCTCCTGCCCGGCCTGGGCGCTGCCGGTGGCGCGCGCCTCCTCGGCGACGGCCGCCGCCACCGCGGGGGCGACGGCGCGGTTGAAGACCGACGGGATGATGTAGTCCTCGCGCAGCTCGCTGTCCTCGACGATCGCCGCGATCGCGCCCGCGGCGGCGATCTTCATCGACTCGGTGATCGCGGGGGCGCGTACGTCCAGCGCCCCCCGGAAGACACCGGGGAAGCAGAGCACGTTGTTGATCTGGTTGGGGTAGTCCGAGCGCCCGGTGGCCATGATCCGTACGTACGGCGCGGCCTCCTCGGGGTCGACCTCGGGGTTGGGGTTGGCCATCGCGAACACCATCGCGTCGCCGTTCATCTTGCCCAGCGCCTCGGCCGGCATCGCCTTCGCCCCCGACAGCCCGATCAGCAGGTCGGCTCCCTCGATCACGTCGGCGGGCGCCCCGGAGCGGCACTCGGGGTTGGTGGCCTCCGCCACCCACCGCTTGACCGAGTTCATCGACCCGTTCACGTAGTCCTCGCGCTCGACGTGCAGGGCCCCGCGGGAGTCTGCCCCGATGATGTGGCGCACGCCCGCCTCGAGCAGGATCTTGGTGACCGCCACGCCGGCCGCCCCGAGGCCGATGATCAGCACGCGCAGGTCCTCGAGCCGGCGGTCGGTGAGCTTGACCGCGTTCAGCACGGCCGCCATCACGACCACCGCGGTCCCGTGCTGGTCGTCGTGGAACACGGGGATGTCGAGCTCGGCCTTCAAGCGGTCCTCGATCTCGAAGCAGCGCGGGGCGGCGATGTCCTCGAGGTTGATGCCCCCGAAGGTGGGCGCCAGGGCCTTGACGATCTGGACGATCTCCTCGCTGTCCTTGGTGTCCAGGCAGATCGGGAACGCGTCCACGCCGGCGAACTCCTTGAACAGGCAGCACTTGCCCTCCATCACCGGCATCGCCGCCAGCGGCCCGATGTCGCCGAGCCCGAGCACGGCGCTGCCGTCGGATACGACGGCCACGGTGTTGCGCTTGATCGTGTACTGGAAGGCGCGGTCGTCGTCCTCGGCGATCGCCAGGCACACGCGAGCCACGCCCGGCGTGTAGAGCATCGAGAGGTCGTCGCGGGTCTTCAGCGGGTGGCGGTTCTGCTGCTCGATCTTGCCCCCGAGGTGCAGCAGGAAGGTGCGGTCGGTGGTGTCGATCGTCTCGGCCCCCCCGACGGCGTCGATCGCCTCGATGATGTGGCGCCAGTGCTCGCGGCTCCAGGCGTCCACCACGATGTCCCGCAGCGAGCTGGTGCCGTCCATCTCGACCACGTCCACGGCCCCCACGACGCCCCCGGCGGCCGCGATCCCGCTCGTGACGCGGCCGAGGGTGTCCTTTGCTCCGTCGAGCCTGACGCGGATCGTGATGCGATATTGGGCGCTCGGTGTTGCGCTCACCTGACTGGTGCTCCCCGGTAGTTGGCGGCACGAGATCTTAGGCGGTATCAGCGTTCGCGCTCGCCGTCACGCGGCGCGGGCGCCTCCCGGACGGCGGGCGGGCGGTCCCCCTAGAGTGCTCGGTGCATGGCCGTCGGGACGAAAGCGCGCGCGGGGGCCGGAGCGGCCGGGGCCGCCCCGCAGGCGCCCGCGGGCGAGCGGCGCCTGTTCCTGATCGACGGGCCGAGCCTCGTCTACCGGGCCTTCTTCGCCCTGCCGGAGTCGATCGCGACGTCCACCGGGGAGCCCACCAACGCGATCTTCGGGTTCGCCTCGATGCTGGTGAAGATCGTCTCCGAGTACGGCGTGTGGCCCACGCTGGTGGTGTGGGACGCCGGCACCTCGGGCCGCTCGGAGGTGTACTCGGAGTACAAGGCCCAGCGCCGCTCCCGCCCGGACCTGCTCAAGCAGCAGTGGCCGGCGATGGAGCCGCTGGTGGAGGCCTTCGGGTACGGCAACGTGCGCGTCGAGGGCTACGAGGCCGACGACGTGATCGCCTCGCTGGCGGTCCGGGCCGCGTCCGCCGAGCCGCCGGTGTCGGTGACGATCGTGACGGGCGACCGCGACGCGCTGCAGCTGGTGGACGAGCGCGGGCTGATCGAGGTGATGGCCACCTCGCGGGGGATCACCGAGACGAAGCTGTACGACCGCCAGGCGGTGATCGACCGCTACGGCATCCCGCCGGAGCTGATCCCCGACTTCTACGGGCTCAAGGGGGACACCTCGGACAACATCCCCGGCGTTCCCGGGATCGGCGAGAAGACCGCCAGCGACCTGATCCAGGCCCACGGCTCGCTGGAGGAGGTGCTCGCCCACATCGACGACATCAGCGGGCCGAAGCGCAAACAGAACCTCACCGAGCACGCCGAGGACGCCCGCCTGTCCAAGCGCCTGGCGACCGTCCAGCGCGACATCGACGTGGACGTGGACCTCGCCGCCGAGGCCGCACGCGAGCCCGACCGTGCCCGCGTGCGCGAGGTCTTCCGCCGCTACGAGCTGCGCGACCCGCTGCGGCGCCTCGAGGAGGCGCTCGGCGACCCCGACGTGGCCGCCCCGGTCCCGGCCGCCGAGGTGTCGTTGACGGCGCGCGTCCGCGAGGGAACCGTGGCCGACGTCGCCCGGCTCCCGCAGGACTGCGAGCTGGCGGTGCTGGCGAGCGAGAGCGAGACCCCCGACGGGGAGCTGTTCGCCGACGGCGCTCCGTGGCGCTTCGCCGTCGCCCACGACGGCCAGGTCCTGACCGGCGACTGCGAGGGCAGCGAGGAGCTCGTGTCCGAGTGCGGGGTGCGGCCGGTGATCGCCCACGACGCCAAGTCGCTCGGCCTGGTCCCGCCGCGGCTGGTCCACGACACGCTGCTGGGGGCCTACCTGCTCGAGCCGGCCCGGCGCGGGTACCCGTTCGAGGAGCTGACCGAGGAGCGTGGCTTCGGCAGCGCCCTGGAGGACCCGCTGGCGGGCGGCGCGGTGATGCTCTCCGCGCTCGCGGACTGGCAACGCGAGCAGATCACCGCCCGCGGCCTGGAGCAGGTGATGGAGGAGATCGAGCTGCCGCTGGTGGCGGTCCTGCGCGACATGGAGCTGCTGGGGGTGCGACTCAACGTCGAGCGCCTGGCCGAGATCACCGAGCGCGTGCGCTCCGAGCTGACCGGGCTGGAACGGGAGATCTTCGAGCTCGCCGGGACCGAGTTCACGATCGCCTCGCCCCAGCAGCTGGGGGAGATCCTGTTCGAGAAGCTCGGCCTGTCACGCAAGCGCCGCGGCAAGACGGGCTTCTCGACCGACGCCCGGGTGCTGCAGGCGATCCGCTCCGAGCACCCGATCGTGCCCAAGGTGGAGCGCTTCCGCGAGCTCTCGACGCTGGTCAAGACCTACCTCGACGTGCTCCCCGAACAGGTGGACGCGAACTCCCGCATCCACACCACCTACCTGCAGGCGGTCGCCCAGACGGGCCGCCTTTCGAGCACCAACCCGAACATGCAGAACGTCCCCATCCGCACCCCGCTGGGGCGTGAGATCCGGGGCTGCTTCGAGGCCCGGGAGGGCGAGCTGCTGATCAGCGCCGACTACTCCCAGATCGAGCTGCGGGTGCTCGCCAACGTGGCCGGGGAGGACGCGCTGATGGAGATCTTCGAGCGCGGCGAGGACGTCCACACGGCCACCGCCTCGCGCGTCTTCGAGGTGGAGCCGGGCGACATCGACCCGGGCATGCGCTCGAAGGCCAAGATGATCAACTACGGGATCGTCTACGGGCTCTCCGACTTCGGGCTCGCCGACCGCCTGAACATCCCCCGCGAGGAGGCGCGGGAGTTCATCGACACCTACCTCGAGCGCTTCCCCGCCCTCGCCCGCTTCATGGTGGAGACGGTCGAACACGCGCGCGAGCAGGGCGAAGTGCGCACCCTGTGGGGCCGCCAACGCCAGATCCCCGAGCTGCGGGCCCGCAACTACCAGGTCCGCACCCAGGGCGAACGGCTGGCGGTCAACACCGTCGTCCAGGGGACGGCGGCGGACATCATCAAGCTGGCCATGGTCCGCGCCCACCGCGCGCTCGCCGAGGCCGGCCTGCGCACCCGCCTGCTGCTGACGATCCACGACGAGCTGCTGTTCGAAGGCCCGCCCGAGGAGGCCGCGGGCGCACGCGAGCTGATCGAGCGCGAGATGGTCTCCGTGTGGGAGCCGCGGGAGCCGCCGCTGGCGGTCGACATCGGCCAGGGCGCCACCTGGCTGGACGCGAAGTGAGGCCGGCGCCGGCGTGAGCCGCGGCCTGGCCGTGCTGGTGGGGGTGGCGGCGGGGTGCCTGGTCGGCATCCAGGCGCCGGTCAACTCGCGCCTGGGGAGGGTGATCGGGACGCTCCCGGCCGCGACCTTCTCGTTCCTCGTCGGCACGGCCGCGCTGGTGTTGATCACCTCGATCGTGGGCGGTGGCCTGGGTGCCCTCGGGGGCGTCAACCGAGCTCCGGCCTGGGCCCTGATCGGGGGGCTGCTGGGGGCCGTCTACGTGGCCACGGCGCTGGTCGTGGTGCGCACCCTCGGGGCCGCCGGGCTGACCGCGGTTGTGATCACCGGGCAACTGGCGGTGTCGGTCGCGATCGACCGCTTCGGGTGGCTCGGCGTCGCCAGGCAGCCGATCAGCTCCCACCGCGTCGTGGGGCTCGTGTTGCTGGTGGCCGGCGTGGTGCTGGTGGTGCGCAAGTAGGCCACCCGCGGGTCGCGGCCCGCTACAGCCCGCTGCGAAAGCCCTCCCGCCAGGAGGGGTAGCGCGGTGACCACTCCAGCTCGGTGCGGGCGGCGGCGTTGCTCGCCCCCTGCGCGCGGGTCATGATCGCGGTGCCGTAGGCGCCGGCCGCGAGCCGCGCCAGCCAGGCGGGGACGCGCCGCGGCCGCGGGGCCCCGACCGCCTCCGCCAGCGCCGGGATCCACTCCGACACGCGCGCCGGCTCGTCGTCCACCACGTTCAGCACCGCCGGGCCCTGCAGGCCGAGCGCCGCCACCGTCGCCGCGGCGGCGTCCGCGACGTGGACGAAGGACCACACCCCGGAGCCGGAGCCGACGACCGGCAGGCGCCGGTGGGCGAGCGCCGCCGCCATCGAGCCGTCGCGGGCGATCGCGCTGCCGGGGCCGTAGAAGTACCCGTAGCGCAGCACCACCCCGCCGGCCCCCAGCACCTCCCGCTCGAGGTCCGCGACCGCCCCGGCGGAGCGGCGGAACTCCTTCGGGGCCTGCCCGGGGCTGATCACGGGGTCGCTCTCGGCGTGGATTGTGCCGGACGGTCCCGGGGCGTAGGCGAAGGCGATGCTCTGGGCGATCAAGCGCTCGCAGCCGGCCTCCCCGGCGGCCGCCACCAGGTTGGCGGTCCCCTCGGTGCGCAAACGGTCGTTGAGCTCGAAGTCGCGGTCCATCGTGCGGGGGTTGATCTGCGCCGGGATCGACGTCAGCTGGTGGATCAGCGCCTGCGGGCGGGCGCCGCTGACCGCCTCACGCACGGCGTCGGGGTCGAGCGCGTCGAACGCCACCGCCTCGGCGCCCTGCGCGCGCAGCCCGTCGAGCTTGTCGGGCGAGCGGCACCCCGCCACCACCTCGTGGCCCTGTTCGAGCAGCAGCGCCAGCAGCGGGCGGCCGATCACGCCGGTGGCCCCGGCGAGCAGGATCCTCACGCGGCTGCCAGCGACGCCGGGGGCGACTCCGGCACGATGCACACCATGCCCTCGGAGAAGCCGGCGGGGCTCATGGAGAACCCGTGGTTGAAGCGCGAGCGCAGGTTCTCGAGCGCGATCATGTTCGTCAGCTCCACCAGCTGGCGTTCGTCGAAGTGCTCGCGCAGGGCGGCGAACAGCTCGTCGTCGACCTCGGGGGGCGTGCGCGTCATCGCCACCGCATAGTCGAGCACCAGCCGCTCGAGCTCGTCGAAGGCGTCGCTCTCGCGGTAGCGGGGGAGAGCCAGCAGCTGCTCCTCGGTGATCCCCGCCCCGCGGGCCTCGGCCGAGCCGATGTCGGCGCAGAACTCGCACCTGATCAGCGCCGCCGCCTTCAGCGCGGCGAGCATCTTCAGCCGCTCGTCCACGGCGTGCTGCTTGGCCGTCGCCTGCTCGAACAGGCAGTAGCCGATCAGCAGCCCGGGTGCGTGGGAGTAGACGCCGATCGGGTCCACGTCGCGGCCGACCTTGCGGCGGACCTGATGCTGGATCACGCGTGCTGTGAGGGAGGCGTCGCTTCCCTCGAGCGTCTGGATGCGGGTCATCGGGGGGTCTCCTTTCGGTGGGGGGACGTCATCGGGCCGCGCTCGCAGGCGATGGCGGCACGCAGCAGCCACACCAGCGCCAGCGTTCCCACGGCCAGCGAGAAGAAGTCGAAGTACCCGCTCCAGCGCGGGTGGGCGATGTCGATGTCGAACAGGTGGTTGATGCTGTGGAGCGCGTACTGGAGCGTCGTCACCGCCAGCATTGGTACCCGCCACGAGGGCCGCACCACGGCCACCGCCAGGCCCGCCCCGAGGGCGGCCGAGAAGGTGGCCACGTCACGCAGGTAGTGGGGGTTGTAGGCGTCGAAGCCGCCGATCGACTTGTAGAAGGAATGCGGGCTGACGAGCATGAACAGCGCCTCGGCGAGGTACAGGACGGCGAACACGGCGAGCCCGAGGTCGAGCAGCCGGGGCGCCGGAGCTGCTGGAGCGGCGGTCCTGGCGGCCGGCGTGAGCGTGCTCATCGGTCACCACGATATGCTCCGGATGGTGCATCGTAAAGCACCAATTTCGAGGTCTTGATGGGTACCAATTCAGGAGGAGGGGCGGACCTGCTGTTGCGGCTCGACAGGGCCGCGCCACGCCCGCTGCGGGCCCAGCTCGAGGAGGAGCTGCGGGGCGCGATCCGCGACGGCCGCCTGGCGGCCGACTCGCGGCTGCCGCCCACCCGCTCGCTGGCGGCCGACCTCGGCGTCTCCCGCCGCCTGGTGGTGGACTCCTACGCCCAGCTGCTGGCCGAGGGCTACCTGACCGCGCGGGCCGGAGCCGGGACCTTCGTGGCCGCCGGAGCCGTCAGCGCCCCCGCCGCCCCCGCTCCGTCGC